>JARKQH010000092.1 GCA_029974925.1 Verrucomicrobiota bacterium | reverse complement strand
CGCCAGCGCTCCCTCTCCGCGCTGCGCGAGCTGGCCCGTCAAATCGAACGCAGCCGGCCGCTCTCCGAAACCCAGCGTTTGGAAAAACAGCTCCGCCGGGCCATCGAACGTCAGGAATTCGAACGGGCCGCCGAATTACGCGACCGCCTTCGCGCTCTAAGGAAACAGGAAGGCGGGTGAGATTACCCCCTGTCTTGCGCGCCTTCTCCCCTGCTTCCGCGACGCGGGCGGATGAATCCCGCGGGCCGCGCCCGCCGGCTCAGGGCTGCGAGTCGGGAGGCGGGGGGACGTCCGTGGGCGAGTCGGGCTTGTCAGGCGCGCCCGTGGGTGGCGCGTTGGTCGTGCTGACCCCGACGATTTCCGCCGGGGTTCTGCGGCGCACCCCCCCGATGACCTTCACATTCCCTTCGTCATCCACACGCAGGCGGGGGCGTGACCCCAGGTAATCGTAAATCTCGTCCGTCACCACTTCGCCATCCGGGTTGAAAACGTGGTAACTGAAGGAGCGCGGGCCATTCTGATAAAGGAGGTGGAGGTTGCTGCTTTTGTCCAGTTGCGGCTCGGGCCGGCTGAACGAGACAATCGTGCCGATGGGCAGGACCTTGAGCGTCCGCAAGCCCGGGCCGTCGGTAATGCGCAGATAGAGCCGGAGCTGCCCTCGCAGGTAGTTGGCCTGCTGAAGGATATACCGTCGCGTTTCCGGCGGCTGACCGGAAGTCGCAGCCAGGCCGAATTCACGCTCCCACATACGCGTGCCGTTAATGATCTGGAAGACGCGGGGCGGACTGGTGATCTCGCGGTCCCACCCTGGGATACGCAGGGTGGCCACGACCGCATAACGTCCCACCGTGCCGAAATTGAAATAAGGAGCTAGATCCACTCGCTTCGTCGCGATTTTCGAGGTTTCCAACTCGAACGGACCCCGCACCGGCACCTCCCCGATTTTCGGCACGATGGATTCCCTTTCGTCACGGCGTTCCACCGAAAACGTCAGCCAATCATCGCTGTCTCCCAGCGCGAGCGTCTGCCCCGAACGGTTCGTAATGCGGACCGCGGCCGGGATGGTCTCACCCGGCAGGAACTGGTCCTGGTCGAGCCGGATTTCGACCGTGACCTGGGCCGAGGCCAGGACCACGCCTCCGAAGAACGCCCCGAGCCATGCCAAACCAATTCGTGTCATAAGATCACTTTAGGCTTCCGGAACCCCCGTGCAAGCAGCAAAGCGCCCGGGTCCCGCCACACACTTGCCAACAGGGGCCTTCGCAGCGGCGCCATGGCGAAACGGCCCCGCCAACGGCCAACCTTTACAAGGAAAGCCTCTCCCTTGGGTCTTTTATCGTTTGCGGCGTGGCGGACGGCGAGACTGCGAGGGTGGAGGGGGCAACGTCACCCGCCAGCAGGAGGAGGTCCTATTCCGGTGGAAAGGCGGTTGCGCCGGGCCGGGATGCCGGTAAGATGCGGCGCGTTGGTGGCGCGGGTGCGGATGGTCCGTCCGGCGCGACGCAACAAACGACCCGATGTAAAGCTATGCAAGCGAAAAAACGACTGGTGGAAAAAGACCCGCCGCTCAAGCCCGACGATCTGATTGTCATCGCGGGGGCGGGCGGGTTCATTGCCGGCAACCTGGTTCGCTACTTTCAAAACCGGGGCTTCACCCGCATTCGCGCCGTGGACAAGAAGCCGTTGTATGAGTGGTATTTGCAGGTGCCCGGGGTGGAAAGCCTGTGCCTGGACCTCAGCATCGAGGCCAACTGCCGCCGGGCGTGCGAGGGCGCGGTCGAAGTCTATAACCTGGCGGCCGACATGGGCGGGATGGGGTTCATCGAGCGGTTCCGCGTCGAGTGCCTGCGCTCCATCCTTATCAACACCCACCTGATCGAAGCCGCTTATCGCGCCGGGGCGCGGCGTTACTTTTTCTCGAGCTCGGCCTGTGTCTATAACACGCTGTTGCAAAAGGACCCGAGGGTGCGGGCGCTCAAAGAGTCCGACGCCTACCCGGCGATGGCGGAGCGCGGTTACGGCTGGGAGAAACTCTTGAGTGAGATGTTTTGCCAGGAATACTGGCACGAGCGCGGCCTCAAGACCTTCATCGCGCGCTTTCACAATGTGTACGGGCCGCATGGCACCTGGGACGGCGGCCGCGAGAAGGCGCCCGCGGCGTTGTGCCGGAAGGTGATTGAGGCGGTGGACCAGGGGCGGGATACGCTCGACATCTGGGGCAGCGGCGAGCAGACCCGGAGCTTCTGCTATATTGACGACTGCGTGAAGGGCATTGACCTGATCATGCACTGCGACGATTTGATTGCCACGCCGATCAACCTCGGCTCGAGCGAACTGGTGTCCATCAACACCCTGGCGGAGAAAATCGAGCGCATCGCCGGCGTGAAGCTGAAGCACCGGCATGACCTGAGCGCACCGCTGGGCGTGGCCGGACGCAACTCGGACAACACCTTCATCAAACAGGTGCTCGGGTGGGAGCCCAGCACGCCGCTGGACCAGGGCCTGGCCGCCACTTATGCGTGGATCAAGGAACAGTATGAGCGCCGCAAGCAGGGGCGGCGCGTGGTGGACTAACGGCGTCCCGATGGATTGCCTTCGCAACCCGAGCGCCTCGGCCCGGCCTGTGGCATACACAGTTCCCGGCGGCCGCCCACGGCTGCATGCGCTGGAGGCTTTCCGCGTGCAAGGCCAAAGCCTTGCGCCCCGTCAACTCTTGCTGCTAATCCCATGAACTCGAGCGGTTTCCTGAACCGGGTATTAGGGCGGATTCCCTACCGCCTGCAACTGGCCGGAGGGTGGATTGATCAGCCTTTCGTCTCGCGGCACAACCCCGACCCCCCCGGCTCGATGGTCGTCGTCCAAATCGAACCCAACTTCCGTCCCATGGACCGGTCCGGCCTGGCCACGGGTACGCGCGCGGTGGCGATGAAATTGTGGGGCGGGAGACTGCCCCGGCGGGCGCCCGAGACGCTGGTGCGCGAGTTGTACCGGGCCGAGAATCAGGGCAAGGCCGAGCCCAGCGGCTCGCAGGACATGATCGGTCTGATTTACCCCGGGATCAACCGCCTGGACTACGACTTTGCGGTTCAGGGCGGCGTGTTCCCGGCGCACATCGAATCGCTGAAAGACGCGCGGACGGCGCGGTGGCTTGAGGGGGTGCTGCACCTGCTGCCCGTTGCGCCCCGGCCCGAAGGCTACGCGCCGCTCGGCCGGCAGAATCTGGAGGCGAAATGGGTGGCGCGGCTTGGGCAATCCGGCCGAGATTGCTTCGAGGCCATCGGCCGCCGGGATGTGGCCGCCCTGGGCCGGGCGCTGAATCTGAACATGAAGTGCTGGGAGACTTTGCTGCCGGACGTGCTTCGGCATCCGCGGTTGCAGGTGGATTTGCCGGCCCTGCTCAAGGCGTATCAGCGGCGTTATGCGGGCGCCATGTATTCGGGATGCGGGGGCGGTTACTTGATCGTGGCTGCCGAGGAGGCGGTGCCGGGCGCGTTCAAGGTCAACATCCGTATTGCGAGCCGATGAGCCCGTCCCGGCAGGTGATCGTCTGCGGCAGCTTTGACAACCTGCGCGCGCGCGATTTGCGTTTTCTTGAGGAGGCCGCACGAATGGGGGCCGTGCACGTGCTGCTGTGGAGCGATGAAGCGGTTCGAGCGCGAACGGGAAAACCGCCGCGGTTCCCGCTGGCCGAGCGCCGGTATTTTCTCGAGGCCGTGCGATATGTTACGCGAGTGATTCCGCTGTCGGAGCCGGACCCGGCCGGGGCGATTCCGGAATTAACGGGGGGCGGTCCGCGCGTCTGGGTGGAGGTGGAAGGGCTGGTGGAGTCTTCACGCCGGGCCTGGTGTGAACGGCAGGGAATCGAACATTGCGTTTTGCCGGCGGCGCAGCTCGAGGGCTTTCCCGAGCCAGCGCCCCTCCCCGGTCCAGCCGGACGCAAGCGGGTGGTGGTCACCGGGTGTTACGATTGGCTGCACAGCGGCCACGTCCGGTTCTTCGAGGAAGTGAGCCGGTACGGGGACCTTTACGTCATCGTTGGCCACGATGCCAACATCCGCCTGTTGAAGGGGGAGGGTCATCCCCTCCTCTGCCAGGCCGAGCGGCGGTATGCGGTCGGCTCGATCCGCCATGTCAAACAGGCGCTGATCTCCACCGGCGAAGGCTGGCTGGATGCCGACCCCGAAATCCGGCGCCTGAAGCCCGACATTTATGCGGTGAACGAGGATGGCGACAAGGGCGGCAAGCGCGAGTATTGCCGGAGCCGGGGCATCGAGTATCTCGTGCTCAAGCGCGTGCCCGCTCCCGGCCTCCCGCCCCGCAGCAGCACCGACCTGCGCGGGTTTTAGAAGGGGGCGTCAGCGCCCGTTCCATTGGAACTGTTCGCCTTTGGCCAGCCGCACTTCCCGCACGGTGTCGCCGTAGCGCAGCCGGGCCGGCTTTCCCGCCAGCGAACGCAGGGTGGCTTGCTTCAGCCGGCCATCCTCCCACTCGAGGCTCACTTCGAAGCCGCCGCGCGCGCGAAGGCCTTTGACGCTTCCCGACGGCCAGGCCTTGGGCAGGGCGGGCAGCAGCTCGATTTCGCCCGCGTGGCTCTGCAGCAGCAGCTCGGCGATGGCGGCGGCGCCGCCGAAGTTTCCATCTATTTGGAACGGCGGATGGGCATCAAACATGTTGGGATAAGTGCGCGAGGGACTGAACAGATGCTTGAGAATGTTCAGGGCGCGGTCCCCGTCGTGGAGTCGCGCCCAGCAGTTGATGCGCCAGGCGATCGCCCAACCCGTGGTGATGTCGCCGCGCGTGTTCAGCGTCACTTTCGCCGCCTCCGCCAGCTTCGGCGTGCCGCGTGGCGTGATTTGCGCGCTCGGATACAGCCCGTAGAGATGCGAGATGTGCCGGTGTTTCCGGTCCGGCGCCCGCTCGTCCCAATCTTCGAGCCATTCCTGCAACTGGCCCGCCTTGCCGATTTGGTTGGGCGCCAGGCGGGCGCGCGCGGCTTCGAGCTGGCGCCGGAACCCGGGGTCGCGGTCCAGCACTTCCGCCGCGCGGATGCAGTTGCCAAACAGGTCGCGGAGAATCTGCGAATCCATTGTCGGTCCGGCGCAAACCGCGGCGCCAAAGGGGTGCGGGTTCTCCGGGGACAGCGAGGGGTTGGTGACAAGCCATTTGGTTTTCGGGTCCTCGACCAGGGTGTCGAGGAAGAATTCCGCCGCGCCTTTGAGCAGCGGGTAAACGCCGGCGAGATACGCGGTGTCGCCGCTGAACTCAAAGCGGTCCCACAGGTGCAGGCAGAGCCAGGCGCCGCCGGCGGGCCACATGCCCCAGGCCGGGCCGTCAATGGGGGCGGTGGCGCGCCAGAGGTCCGTGTTGTGGTGCGTCACCCAGCCGCGCGCGCCATACATGGTCCGCGCCGTGCGGCCCCCGGTTTCCGCCAGGTCCCGCACCATCGCGATCAGCGGCTCGACGCACTCGGCGAGGTTGCAGACCTCGGCGGGCCAGTAGTTCATCTCCGTGTTAATGTTGATGGTGTATTTGCCGCCCCAAGGCGGATTCATGCTGTCGTTCCAAATCCCCTGCAGGCCGGCCGGTTGGGACCCGGGGCGCGAGCTGCTCAGGAGCAGATACCGTCCGTACTGCAAATAGAGCGCGGCGAATGAGGGATCGTTCGCATCGGGGAAGCGCTGGATGCGTTCGTCGGTCGGGAGCGCCGCCGCGTCGCCTGACCCGAGGTCCAGCGCCACCCGGCGGAACAGCCGCTGATGCTCGGCAAGGTGTGCGGCAAGCAGGCGGTCCCAGCCGCGGCCTGCCGCGGCGGCAATTGGGTCCCGCGTTGCGGCCTCGGGGTCGCCGCTGACGTCGCGGCAATTCCGGTAACTGGTCGCGGCGGCGATCAGAATCAGGGCCTCATCGGCATCGGCAACGGACAGGGTGTCCGCGACGGCCGCCATTGTGCCTCCCACCGCCAGCACCTTGACCCGGGCCTGAAACTTGAGCGCCCCCGCAATGCCTTCGGCGCCGCCGTTGACCCCGCGCATCACCAGAGTGTCTCCGCCCTCGGCAGTGGTTGCAGCCCGCTGCGGGCTTCGCAGGCGCGCGGTGAACTGGATCTGCCCGCGCTGGCTCGCGCGGAGCCGCACCGCAATCACCTGGTCAACGGGGCTGGCGATGACTTCGCGGGTGAACTTTACTCCGTTGGCGGTGTAAGCCACGGTGGCGACGGCCGTGTTCAGGTTGAGATCGCGCCGGTAATCCGCCGCGGCCGCCGGTTCGGGGAAGTTGAGCAACAAATCGCCCACGGTTTGATAAGGCATCTGCCGGAGCGGTTTGGCCATGACCTTGGCGGCAATCAACCGGTCCGCCTCCTTGTACTGGCCGTCGAAGATGAGTTGCCGCACCTGGGGCAGGGCATCCTTCGCCTCGGGGTTGACCGGGTCATAGGGGCCGCCCGCCCAGAGCGTGTCCTCATTCAATTGCAGCCGCTCCTCAACAACTCCGCCAAACACCATGGCGCCCAGGCGTCCGTTGCCCACGGGCAGCGCTTCGACCCACTGCCGCGCCGGGTGGCGATACCATAAACTCAAGGGCTCGTCCGGGGCCGCGGCCCGGCCCGTCAGTTGAACCTCGGCGCCTGGCGACTCCAGAGGAAGCCAGAGTCCAAGGGCCGCGGCAGCAATCGCAAAGCGAACAATTCGGCTCATGGGCTCAGCGTAATCAAGTGGACCGGAATGGCCAAGCGGCAACCTATCCGGTCGGGGACGACCTGCAGAGAACGGGTGGGGAAGGATGGGAAGAAGGAAGGCGACGTCATTGACTCGGGTGGGGCGCTCTGTCAGGCTCAAAGCGGCGCCGCCCCGGCCTGAGCTGGGGTTCCGCGCCGAACATGAAGTGGAATTGGAAGCTCATTACCGGGATTGCAACGGGGGTCGTGATATGCCTGGTTGGGGTGGTCCTGGCCGTCAAACGGCACCATCCCCGCCCACCCGTTACCGTGACGCTGCGCCTTGCCGTCACCCCGCCGCAGCAGAGCGCTTACGTGGCGGGCATAGCCAATTCCGCCCGGTTCAAATACGTGCTGGGCAAGCAGGCGGGGATAAAGCCGGCGCTGGCCCAGAAGCTTGAGGCCAAAGCGCCAGCCAACTCTTCCATCGTCGAGGCCCGGCTCGGCGTCCTGACCAAAGAGGAAGGCCAGCGCTGCCTCGAGGCCTTCGCGCGCACGTTGCAGGTTTTGTGCGGCACCCAGGCGCGCATCACGGTCATTGAGCGATCGCTGGATTAAGACACCCCCGGGCCGCTACCACATGGCCCAGCAACCGTCCGGACCCCAACGCTGCGAACCGCGGCGGAGCTTCATCTTCTTGATGTCACGCCAAATCACCGAACCGTCGAGGTGCCCAATGTTCCCGCCCACGGCGCCGAGGTCGGCCGAGGAGGCTCCGCTGGCGCTGGTGTTGCTGAAATCACCTTCCGTTTGGAAGGCGCCGCCCCGGGCGTGGGGCACAACGGAGCGGCCGTAGCCGGGTGACCAGTCGTTCATGTCCGTGATCAGCGGGATGCCGGGCCCCACGTTGGTGCTGGTGGTGTCGGTGGTCTTAATGGGTGAAATCCACGGCTCACCCCCCGGCAGCAATTCCCACGGGGTGTTGGCATGACCCCCGAGGTAGTTGTAGCCGATCACGTAGCCGTACCCCGTCTCGTAATAGCCTTCCTGAGTGTTGAAGGGCGCGCCCAGGTTCGGGCAACCCAGGACCTTGTAATTGCCGGCGTATTGAATCATCTGCGTGCGAATCGAACTCGAAAGAACCGGGATGGAATCGTCGAGGATGCCGTTGGGGGTGTTGCTGTCGGAAGCGCCGCTGGGGAGTCGCTGGTTCTCGTCGTTGGCGTACATCTGCGTCGCCAACAGGAACTGGCGGATGTTGTTGACGCAGCCCGTTCGCCGGGCGCGTTCCCGGGCGCCGGACAGCGCCGGCAGGAGCATGGCCGCCAGAATCGCGATGATGGCGATGACCACCAGCAGCTCGATCAGCGTAAAAGCGAACCTTGGCGCCGGTTTGACGGTTCGCCCGGAAGCAGGGTTTCTCATCGGGTGCGGCTCAAGGTTGTTCGAGGAGTTGAAAAAACTGGCGCGTTCCGCCGGGGCTGACGGTATTGGTCAATCGCGCCAGCCCGTCAGGCGCCAGCACGAGCGGATTCGTGAGGCGGGGCCACTGGAGCGGCGGGCCGCCAAGTGAGTTGGTGGACCGCACCTCGATCTTCGGCAGGCGGTTCGAGGGGATGGGGGTTCCGTTGGCCGTGCTCACCACCAACTGCAGTTGCGTCGAGTTCAAAAAGCGGGGAGGTAGCAAGGTGAGAGGCGGCTGGAGTGGGACCGAGACGTCCAAGGCGATTCCGCCCCGCGTGCTGCGCGCGTAAAGGCGGCCGTCGGCGTAGGTGGGGTTGTTCCAGCACTTGCCCGGATTGGCGGCGTCGAGGTCAAAAGCCCGGTAACGCGCCAGCTCGTGGTACGCGGCAGGGGTGGCCCGGGCCAGGACCACCTGTCCGTCTTCGGTCAGCACCACCAGGTTGGTGTCCACCAGAATCAAGCCGCCCATTCCGAAGTTGTTGGTGCTCCATTTCAGCTCGCCGGTGCTCAATTCGATGCAGTTCAAGGGCGGTGTGAGGAAAGAACTGTTCTCTCCGCACAACGTATAGACATACCCCTCGTGACACACCGGCGTCATCCAAATGCTCCGATAATTCAGGCCCGCGGAGCTGTTCTTGTAATAGAGTTGGGTCACCGTCCACGTGCTGTTGGAATACGTGATGCGCGCGGCCGCCGCGCCCCGGAAGTAAGCGGCGGTGCAATAAACCAGATTCGAATAGACCACCGGCCCGGCGCCCATCGAAGTCGAGATGGGCCCGAACGGATAGGCAAACTTCCACAGCAAAGCGCCCGTGTTGCGCTCCAGGGAGACCAGGCCGGACACGGTGGGAAAAATCACCTGGCGGACGCCTTCGATCGTCGCGACCACGGGGGTGGCATGGGTGAGCCCTTCGTTCTGCGAACTCCAGGCAAGGCTCCCGTCCGCAATGCGAAACGCCGCCAGCGTCCGGTTGTCGGCCGCGGTGTTCAGGTTCACGAACACCAGGTCCTGGTCGAGGCAGGGCGAGGCCCCGTTTTCCCACGCAATTTCCGAAGCGCCGTAGGCGGTCTTGAGATTATTGCTCCAAACGACCGATCCGTTCGTGGCGTTCAGACCGACCAGGTTCATCCGCCCGGACAAGGCCACAACACGGCCGGAGGCCACGCAGGGGGTGGTGCGGGGCCCGTCGCCAGTCACATAAGGGAAAGTCCCGGCGCCGCCGTTGTAGGAAACGGCCGGGTCCCACGGGGCCACACCAATCGGCGTGGCCCAGAGCTCCGTGCCTGTCGCGGCATCCAGTCCCACGCAATACTCGAATCGCCCGCCGGCATCCTGCTTGGAGATTAACGTAAAGGCCCGGCCCTGGCTCACCACCAGGCAACTGAAACCATTGGTCAGCGACGCATTCCGCCATAGCACCGGCGGGCCGCCCTCCGGCCAACTCGTTAAGATCGGATCCGGCGAAACCCCCAGGCTGGTGGGACCCCGATACTGGGGCCAGTCCGTTCCCCAGACTGCAGCGGGAAGTGCCAATAGTGCCAGGGCCAAGCCCGTTAAGGCCCCTCCTTTCGCCAGCGCCGAATCAGGTGCAATCATGTATGAATTTGGCCAAAGTATATCACGCCTTCGTCTTATCGGCAAAAAACCGCTTCGAGTGAACGGCCTCGCCCTCCGGTTCAACGTGGCCGGTCTTGCGCCTGGACACCCCGCGCGCTGCGGCCAGCGGCGGGCCCCTATGACCGGGTCCTGACCCCTTGAAAAAACTCCAACCCTTGCGCTGCCATTGACCCTTGGCGGGGCTTGCGGCACTCTGCGGGCGATACGTGCATCCGATTGCTTTTCAGTTCGGTTCTCTCACCGTCCATTGGTATGGCGTGATGACGGCCTTGGGGTTCCTGGCCGGCCTCTGGACCGCCAGCCGGCGCGCCCGGCTCGGGGGCATCGCACCCGAGCAGGTGCTCGACCTCGGCCTGTGGCTGATTGTCGGCGGCATCCTGGGGGCGCGGGCCTGGTACGTGATGACGTTTTGGCGCGAACAGTTTGCTGCGGACCCATTCCCGGAAATTTTCATGATCCACCATGGCGGCCAGGTTTTCTATGGCGGACTCCTCGGCGCGCTGGTTGTGGGAATCATCTATTGCCGGTGGAAACGCATTCCCGTCTGGCCCATGACCGATGCGCTGGCGCCGAGTATTGCCCTCGGTTCGGTCTTTGGCCGCATCGGCTGTTTGCTCAACGGCTGCTGTTACGGGCGGGAGTGTTCCCTCCCGTGGGCCATCCGCTTCCCCTACGGCCACGATTCCCACCCGCACCCCGTTCATCCCACCCAGGTTTACGATTCGCTGCTCAACCTGATTTTTTACGTTGGCCTGGCCTGGCTGTACCGCCGCAAGAAATTTCACGGACAGGTCTTTGCAACCTATCTCATCGGTTACGCCATTCTCCGCTCGACCGTCGAGTTCTTCCGCGGCGATTACCCTCCGGCGCAGCATTATCTCGGCGGCTGGGCAACCCCCGCGCACCTCGTGAGCCTGTTCATCCTCCTCGCGGGGGCCGCCCTCCTCTGGTTGCTCCCGCGCAATCCGATGCAACGGCGCTGACCCGCCCCTTCCATGAGCGCCCCTCCGGTTCTGCCGCCCGGCTCACGCCTCGTGTTGCTTGGGGGGCCGACCGCTGCCGGCAAATCCGCCGTGGCGCTCTGTCTGGCCGAGCGCATGGGCGGCGAGATTGTATCCGTGGACTCGATGCAGGTTTATCGCGGCATGGACATCGGAACCGCCAAACCCTCCCCGGCGGACCGCGCCCGCGTCCCCCACCATTTGCTCGATGCGGTGGACATTACCGAGCCCTTTGATGCGGCCCGATTCGTCCAACTTGCCCGCGCCGCCGTGGCCGAAATCGCCGCCCGAAATCGCCGGGCGATTCTTTGCGGTGGAACGGGTCTTTACTTCAAGGCCTTTCTGGAGGGGCTGACCGAGGCGCCGTCCGCCGACCCCGCGCTGCGCGCCGAGCTCGAGGCCACGCCCCTTCCGGCCCTGCTGGAGGAACTCGCCCGGCGCGACCCGGCAACCTGCGAACGCATTGACAGGAAGAACCGGCGGCGGGTAATCCGCGCGCTTGAAGTCATCCGCCTGACCGGCAAACCCTTCTCCGCCCTGCGTCACCCGTGGCGGCAGCCTGGTGTCCTGCCTCCGGAAGTGGCTGGCGCTTTCGTGCTGAATCGTCCCGCAGCCGACCTCCGGCAGCGCATTGACCAGCGGGTCGAAGATATGTTCCGCCGCGGTCTGGTGGCCGAAACGACCCGGCTCCTCGACGCGGGCCTGGACCGCAACCCGGTCGCGCTGCAGGCTTTGGGTTACCGGCAGGTCGTTGAACATCTACGGGGAGAAACGCCGCTGGCCGAGACGGTGGAACGGGTTAAGGCCCGCACCCGTCAGTTTGCCAAACGTCAGGTGACCTGGTTCAAACGCCAGCTTCCTTTTCAATGGTTGATGATCGAGTCGTCCGAATCCCCGGAGCAAATCGCCGAGCGCCTCGAGCGCGCGCTGATTGGCCAAAGCGCCCTTTGACGCCGACACTTCCCGGGCCGCGAGACAGGGAACGGGGGGCCTCACTGCATAAAAAAAGGGCGGCCGAAGCCGCCCGTGCAAAGAGTCGTTTGGCCGGATTTATGGATAAACCAGGCGGAAGAACTTCGCGCTGTCGGTTGCCGGGGCGCTGTAAGGGCTGCTGGCGCCGGAAATGCGGCTCCAGGGACCGGTGATGGAGGACGCGGCTTCCAAACTGAAGGCGGGCTTGGTCCACTCCAGAACAATGTTGCCACTCACGTATTTGACCGACAGCGGCTCGGGGGTGGGCGGCGGAGTGGTCGGGACCACATCGGAGAACGCAGTGCCGACCAAAAGGTCGTCCACGTAAAGCGCACCGATGCCGCCGGAGGTGCCATCCTGGCGGAAGCAGTAGTTCCAGATGTCAACCGGGGTGGCGGGGTCCGTGGCCGAGACGCTCGGGCTGCCCGGGGCGATGGGATTGATCCAAAGGGTGCTCGCGCCCGTGCCCACGTTGTAGCGGGTAACCACCGTGTAAGGGGTGTTCAGGTCGAGGTCCTGGGGGAAGTTGACGGTATTGAACCCGCCGTTGGAGATGCCCAGGCGGAACTTGCCAGGCGCCGCGCCATTGGTCATGGCGAAGACCCGCGCGCGGAAGTTGAAGGTGCCCGTGTCCTTGAAATGCGCAAAGTAGCCGCCGCCGCTGGGGCGTGGGAGCTGGGTAAAGTTTACCGTGAACCTGGAATAGAGGATGATGCCGCTGGTGACGGGGGCATACACGGAGTTGGTGAAGAAAGCGCGGATGTCATCCACGTTGGTCTGAGTCAGCAGCAGCCGGCCGGAAGCGATGTAAGTGTCGTTGGAGGTTCCGCTGTGGGCCGTCCAGAACCCGAGGCTGCTTTCGATGATGGGGCCGTCGGGGTAGGTGAAGTCGTCGCCCAACCAAAGCCCCAGCTCAGGATAGACCGTCACAATGAAGCTGCTGCTGGCCGTCAGCGTGCCATCGCTGACCGTGAGCGTGATGGTGGTCAGGCCCACTTGGTCGGTTTCGGGAGTGATGGTCACCGTGCGGCTGGTGCCGGTGCCGCTGATGAGGATCTTGGAGTCTTGAACCAGCGCCGGATTCGAGGAAGCCGCCGTGACGACGAGGCTGTTGGGCGTCTCGGCATCGCCAACGGTGAACGGAATTGCCGGAGTGGCCGTGTTCATCTTGATGTCCTGATTGGCAATCGCGGAGATGGTGGGAATGCCCACCGTGACCCTGAAGGTGTTGGTGGCCGAATCATTGTTGCCGTCGGTTACCACGATGGAAATGTTGGCGATGCCCTGCTGGCCGGCGGCGGGGGTGATGGTGACGGTGCGGTTGTTGCCGCTGCCGCCGAACGTGATGTTGGCCGGGTTGTTGGGCACCAGCGTCGGGTTGTCGGACGTTCCAGTCACCACCAGGCTCTCAGCCGGGGTTTCAACGTCGCTCACGGTGAAGGCCAGCGGGCCGGCGGAGGAATTGGCGGGGATGCTCTGGTTGTCAATCGCGGAGATGGAGGGCGGCCCGCCGATGACCGACACGTCCCCAAACGTGGTGCCAACCAGCAAGTCGTCAACGGTGAGCACCCCAATACCCGGATTGGACCCAGCCTGACGGAAGCAGACGCTATAAAGCGCCATCGCGGCGAAGGAGTCGTTCGCGGTCACATTGTTCGCGCTAGCTTCAGAGGTGGGGTTGATCCACAGCGTGGCGGTCGAGGCATCCAGGTCGTAGCGAACCACCAGCTTGTAGTCCTGATTCAGACTCAAATCCATCGGGATATAAACCGGCGAGTTGTTGCCCACCGAAACCCCGACCCGGAAGGAATCGGCTGCGGCCCCATTGGTGGAAGCCCAGACCTTGGCGCGAAAACCCGTGCCGGTGTCGCGAAAATGCCAGAAGTAGGCGCCCGCTCCGTTCGGCACTTGGGAGAAATTCACCACGAAGCTGGCGTAGAGGGTGCCCGAACTGGTCGTTGGAATGCCCGAGCTGACATCCTCACCGCGGCTTTGAGACAGGCTGACCTTGCCGCCGAGAATCTCGACGGCACCCGAGCCGCTATGGTTGGTCCAGACGCCGAGCGGTGAGCCGGCGGAGACTGTGGTGATGGGGCCGTCGGCATATTCAAACGAGTTGCTGAGGATCAGCGAGGCATGGGCGGCGAGCGCCGTGCCCAGGATTGCAGTGATAGCCAGAAGGGTTCTTTTCATGGGGATTAATTTGATTTGGTTTTAAGACAAAGGGACAGGGGGTCTAATTGGGGGTGGAATCGGTTGGATACCAGTAAATCTTGCGATGGATGCTCCACTCGGTGCGGGCGTCGTTGGATTCGGCCTGGGTGCGGACGAACTCGTTGGTGCGGGCGGCGCGGGCGCTGCCGTCGCACATGGCGAACTGGCCGCGGGTGTCGTGGCGGCCGACGGCGTATTGGCCGGTAACATTGGACTGGGCAACACCGGCGGTCGGGGAGCTGCCGTCGCTCTCGGCCATGAGCACGGTGTCGGAGGGCTTGATAATGCCGCCGAACTTGGTCTGGCCAACCCCGGTGGCCCGGGTGGAGCGGTTGATGCACAGGCGTCCGTTTTCACCATACATGAAATAAGCCTGACCGATGGAAGGCGGGTTGACGCGCGGTTTGGGCGCCGCGGGGCAGGAGTAGATGGTTTTCTGGCCGGGCAGCGGCGGGTTGCCATCGGCGTAGAGATTGGTCAGGGCCGGCTGGCGGACGTAAACCGAGAGGACGTTGTACCAGGCATCGGCGTTGGCGGCGGCGTTGATGGGAATAACCGTGTTGCCCTCCTCCGGGACCTGGTCATTGGCGTCGTCAGCGTACATCTTGGCCGCCAGGCCCCATTGTTTGCCGTTGTTGAGGCAGGTGATGGAGTGGGCGCGGGCTTTGGCCTTGGACAAGGCCGGCAACAACATCGCCGCCAGAATTGCGATGATCGCGATGACCACCAGCAATTCAATCAACGTGAAAGCGCGCCCCACTGGGCGCAACCTGGACCATCTGGAATTGGTTACGGGCATAATTCAGGCCGGCTACGACTCGAAGCGAACGGACGCAAAACCGACGCACCATTTAAGCGTAAAATCGCCTCCTTGCAAGTTAAAGCAGGTGCGAGTTATTCACAAGCTGGCCCCAGCTTGGTCACAGGTTTTTAACCGGATTGTCACAAGGACGAAACGGTCTCCGCCGGACTCCGGGCAGCCACAACCTCCCAGGCCGGGTCAAGCCACCGCGTGGCCCAGACCCACATCAGCGCAAACGGCACCCCGCCCAGCAAGGCAAGAAACAGCGCCGCCACAGGCTCGATTCCAGCCGCCAAACCGATGCCAATGCGAGCGAGGCCGCAGCCGAGGGCGGCTGAGCTGGCGGCGGTGGCGAGGGGGTTGCGGGCGCCGAATCGCCGGAAGTAGCTGGTGTGGAGGATCAAGCCGTAAAGCACACCCCCCAGAACCAACGCCCACTCGGGTGTTGGCGCCGGGCCGAAGTCCATTTCCCGTCCGCCCCGTTGGTAGGGGAATTGCCATTGGATAAGCAGAGCAAGGCAGCCGCCGACCAGGCCGGTGAGCAGGCCGGTGGCGATCACGTCATTTATTGCCGGCGGGCGGCCCGTGCGAGTCTGTTTACGGCCGAGCCAGAGCGTTCCGGCGGAAAGCGAAGCAGCCAGGGCGGCGGCCATCAGGCCGTTGGGCCAGAGCCAGAAGAGACTGCTGAGCGCACCCAAGCCTGCGGTGAGCAGGATCAGGGCAAAACCACGGGCGATGTTCATGGTCAAGCCTTTCGTCCGAGCATTTGTTGGAAGTAATCGGGCAGGTCCTCGCGGCCCGCTTCGGCGCAAACCCGGAGGCTGGCATCGGGTGGGAGAGGGAAACGGCCCTGGCTGTGTTGCCGCACCAGTTTGTAATGCCGCTGAATGAAGCAATGACGTCGGGGGTTGCCCATCGCTTCGCTCATCGTGGTCCAGATTTGGGCCAGGGGCGCCCGGGTCACGTTGCCGAAGCTCATGGCGGTGAAATCGCAGGGGCAGACTTCGCCGCCCGCGTCAATGAAGAGGTGCTGGGTGCCCGCGCCGCAGCCGAATAATTCGGGACTTTCGATCTGGTTGAACGCGCAGACCTTGGGCCGGCGGCCGGCGCGGTTGGTTTCGACGTGGAAGCGGCGCAGCGCTCGAATCTCGTCCTGGTTGAGCAAGGCATTGGCGGGATCGAACGCCAGCAGCCCGCACGGCATCGGTTCAACAATCCGGAGCTCGTGGACGCCGCACCGGGCGGCAAGGCGGTGAAGCTCGGGCAAGAGACCGTTCTTCAAGAGGCTGCGGGTGGCGACCGCGCCGACCATGGTGTAAAACCCGAGCGTCGAGGCTTGGCGAAGGTTTTCCACGGCCCGCGCAAAGCAACCCGGCGCACCGCGGAGCCGGTCGTGTTCGGCGGGGTCGGGATGGTCCAGGCTGATGCACACGGACCACAACCCCGCTGCCTTGAGTTGCGCCAGCAGGCCGGAATCAAGCGCCGCGCCGGAACTGAAGAGGATGGTGGCGGCGCCGCCGCCCGCAGCCGCAGCCACCAGTTCGGGCAGGTCGGGCCGGGTGCAGGGCTCGCCACCGGTGAAGCCGATGAGGCTGGCGCCCAGGCCCTCGAGGTCGGAGATAACGCGTTTCCATTCCCCGGTGCTCAATTCGCCAGCCTCGCGGCGTTTGAAACTGCAATGCCAGCAATGATAGGGGCAGGCGGCGGTGACGGCCAGGAACGCGGAGACCGGACTGAGGCGGCGGCCGGAAAGGAGGTTTTCGAACATGCGGTCGAAGGCCGGGCCCGGAAACGGCGGAAGGAAAGAGTTGATCACCCATTGTCCGGCATGGCGGGTGATTTGCTCGCCGTCGAGCCAGCGTTGGACAAAGCGCACGGCTTTGAGGCCGGGCAGCAAGCCGTGGAGGGAGCGTTCGACCTCGGCGGGAAGCTGGCGGCGTCCCTGTCGCTTCAACTCGCCCAGCACGCGTCGGGGAACGGCGGTGACACGGCGGTCCAGCAACATGCGGGCTATGTTCCAGTATTGAGCCATCATGCTGGGGCGGCAATGACTGCCGCGTAGTGGTGAACCATCCCGCTTCTGCCAAGCTCAAGCTCGGCTTCGAACCATTGCCCGGCCGCTCCGGCAAGGTCCAGCATCGCGTCGAAGCCGGCGAGGATGCCGGTCTGCCGGAGCCAAGGCAGCAAGGGCCCCTCGGGCGGGGTGATGGGTTCCGCGCCATCCTCGTGCCACTCGAGGTGAAAGCCGGCGCGGCGGAGTTGGGCCTCGAGCGCGGGCCAATTCCGGGGGAAGCGCGGCCAGGCGGCGCAGCGAACCTGACCTGGGAACCGGAGCATGCAGGCTTGGAAGGCGCGGAAAACGGGGGCAAGGGTATCGAAATAGTTGACAATGAACCCCAGCCGGCCGCCGGGGACCAGGAGGCGGTGGCATTCCTGGAAAAGCCGGGCCGGATGCGAGTAACCCAGCGCCCAAGTCGAGACGATCATCCGCGCAGTTTTGGAGGGGGCTTCCCGGGCAAATTCAAGCATGTCGGCGCACGTGAACCGGGTGTTGGGCAGCGCCGTTTCGCGGGCTTGGGCCAGCATGCCGGCGGAAATGTCAACCCCGAGGACTACCGCGGCCGGATTGCGGGCTGCCAATTGGGCCGTGGGGTAGCCGGTGCCGCAGCCCAGATCAAGGATCGTGCCAGTCAGTCCGTCTGGCAATCGCGCCAGGAAGCGGTCGGTCACCGGCCGCAAATGGCGCTGCCAGGCCTCGTTATAGGCCGGAGCGGCCCGGTCATATCCTTGCGCCACGTCCGCCGCGGTGAGCCATTTACCACAGAGGGCCAGTCCGGCCACCCGCGCGTTGAGGCGCAGCAGTTGAGTCACGCGGGTCACAGCGGTCCACAGCCGGCGGCAAACAACAGCACCAGTCCCGCCAGCAGCCAAAGGCAGCACGTCATCCAGAATCGGGCAACAGCCGTTTTCATTGGTTCCTTTCGTTCCAGGACCCGGTATCATTCGAGTTCCTGCAAGAAGGTTATCCGTCCCAAGGGAAATCTCGAAATTGAAAAAAGTGATGCCCTGGACGGAAAAAGTGAAAAGGGGAAAGGGTGATTGCCGCAGGTCAATCGCGCTGAAGCCCGCGGCCCGGCACCAGAGGAGGCCGCCCGATTCAAGTCAATTTGATTTCAGCCTGAAAAAGCGGTTGTCGTTGGTGACAATGGTGACGCTGGTGTGGAACGCGCCGCCGGTGGCCTGAACCAGGTTGGTGGCCGGGAGCCAGGGGGCGGGAGGCAGGGGGCTGGTGGAGGTGACAAGCGAAGTGCCGGCGCCGCTCAGCGGCCAGGTCAGGCGCAACGAGCCGGGGCCGTCGGGCTGGAGGGTCAGGCGCAAGGGGGCAACGAGGTTGCCAAAGGCATTGGCCACAGGCAGCACGTTGCCGCCCAGGTCGTAAAAGGAACGCTGGTCAAATCCCGCGAGACTGTAGCCGGGGGTGCGCTGGTATTCGGCGCCCCACCAGATGATGCCGGCGCCGCGGCCGCCCGGGAGGTTTCGGACGATCTGAGCCAGGCGGGTGACGAACTGGACCTGGCCAGCGGGGGTCGGAGGGAGGCCGTTGAGGTCGCCCGAGCCCGTCCAAGGAAAGGCGGTTTCGGCGATGACCACCGGTTTGGCGTAACGCAGCGCGGTGTTGTGCAAGCAGTTGCTGAGCGCGTCGAAGTTGCCATGCCAAAAGGGGTAATAACTCAGGCCGATCAGGTCAAACGGCACTTGCTGCTGGAGGAGGCGGTCAAAGAACCATTGGGTTCCGCCCCAGTCGCCGCCGCGGTCAATATGAATCATGATCGCGGGCATTTGTTGGCCCGCGGCATCGCGGATGCCGGCGATGGCGTTGGTGAGGAGCTGGGCGAGCTGGGACCACTGGGTGGGGGTGTCGTACCCGCCCCCCACGCGGCCCTCCGGCCAGAGGAGGCCGCCAATGATTTCGTTGCCAACCTGCACGTAGTCGGGCATGGCGCCCGCCGCCTTGAGGACCGCGATGGTATTGCTGTTGTAGGCGCGCATCTGGTCCTTGAGTTGTGGAAAGGACAGGTTGGTCCACGCGGCGGGCTTGGTTTGTTTGCCGGGATCCGCCCAGGAATCGGAGTAATGGAAATCGAGCATGAACTTCAGGCCGGCGTTCTTGACGCGGAGCGCCAGCGCGAGGGTGTAGTCGAGATTATTGATGTAGTTGTACGGGTCCGCAGCGGCCTGCGCGGCACTGCTGGTGAAGAGGCGGAGCCGGGCGCAGGTCAGGCCGCGATCCTTCAGGATGGCCAGGGCATCCCGGGGCTGGCCGGCGTCGCGATACACGATGCCGCGTTGCTCGAAGAAGGCCAGATGAGAGTAGTCCGCCCCGGCGATGAAGTCGGCCGCCGAAGCTGGGAACAGGGGCAGCGACAGGAAGCCTGCCATGAGCCACGCCAATAAGAGCCAGCGCGGGCGGTTGAAGGTGCGGGTAGGCGGCGCCAATATCATTCTCTACAACCTACCGACCAACACAAATAACTGCAACGGCATCTCGGTGGAAACGGCCAGGCAGGCTTGCCGGGGGAGGCGGAGGCCTTGATGCCTGGTTTTGGGTTGCAATGCTTTGAAAGGACCGGCTGTTTTGGAGGACGGAAGCGCGGGACAGAGAAACGGGACAACCCGCCGACTGCGGCGCCCAAGAACTGCCACGATTGCGGAATGGACACGCCACAGCTTCGTTGATAGTATTGCATTATGCTTGGTGCGTTCAAAAGCCGATTCTCCTTCACTTCACCTTTGTAGCGCCCCGTAGAGGAGCACCATCCCGAGGCAATTTCTTTTCACTAATGTTGCTCGTTTGAAAACAGGTATGTTATCCGGGGTTGCCATGAGCCCAAGATGCCCCTTGCTCCACAGCTTCCGTGAGACGCGATCGCGATGCCGGGTTCAAGACGGCGGCGGGGCTGATGCGGGTTCGGTCAGGAGGGGCTTCACGTTGATCGAGCTGCTGATCGTCATCGCCATCATTGCGATCCTCGCCGCGCTGCTGCTGCCAGTGTTGCGCCGGGCCAAAACCCAAGCCCAGCAAATCGTTTGCCTCAATAATCAGAAGCAATTGACGCTGGGTTGGTACCACTACACTCAGGATTTCAACGGATTGATGCCACCCAATGCGGGCGGTGGGGAGGCAGGGAGCTACCCCGGGTCCTGGGTCGTTGGAAATGCCAAGACCGATCCTGACACAAAGAATCTCGAACAGGGTGTCATTTATCCTTATACAGCGAACCCCGGCGTCTATAAATGTCCGGCAGATCGTTCAACCACTCCGAGCGGCACGCCGAGGGTGCGCAGCTTCAGCCTGGATGGCTATCTCGCCTCGCCGGTGGCCTCGCCTGGACCATTAACCCGCATTTCTCAAATCCTTTCCCCGGGTCCGGAAAGCGTCTTCGTCTTTGTTGATGAGGAGGAACACAGCATTGAGGATGGCATCTTTGGACTTGCTCGAAGTCCGGATACGCGTTGGATTAACCTTCCTTCGGACCGGCATGGTCGCAGCGGGAACCTGAGCTTCGTTGACGGTCATGTCTCGAGGATGAAATGGCTTTGGGCCAAGACTTATGTGAGGGTAGCTCAGCCCGTCGCCAACGATCAGGACCTTGCCGACTTAAGGAACCTTCAAGCCCTCGTCCCCCAACCCCCGTAGAAGGGGAAACTTGGCGGCCGATGCCAATGGCGGCCAACGTCGCGAAGGCGGGTCGGCTCCCTTCGAGTATTGGCATTGGGGGGGTGTCATGCCATAGTCCCCGCGCGCGCCCGTGGTTGACAAGCGAAACATTCTGAAGCTCGAGAGTCCGGGTGGCGAGGCGTCGGCTCCGGCGGTGCTCGAGGAGTTGGTGCGCCGCGCCGAGGAAGCCGGGGCGAGTGACGTGCACCTGCAGATGGGAGCGGGATCGGCACAGGTCTCGTTTCGGCTGGACGGGGTGTTGACGCCCGTGACCGAGCTGCCGCGCGAGCTGGCCGAGCGAGTGATCGGCCGCATCAAGTATCTGGCGCGGCTGAAGACCTACCAGGAATCGCTGCCGCAGGACGGGCGGATTGACAAAGGGGCGCTGCCGGCGCGGAGTGACATTCGGGTGGCAACCTACCCGACGGTGACGGGCGAGAAAGTGGTGCTGCGGCTGTTCCAGGCGGCGGCGGTGCGAACGCTGGGGGAACTGCAACTGGCGGCCGAGGCCCGGCGGGAGCTGGAGTTGTTTTTGAACAAGACCGCGGGATTGCTGCTGCTGACCGGCCCGGCCGGGAGCGGCAAAACCACGACGATCTACGCCTGTCTCCGGCATCTGGCGGAGAGCGGCGGGCGGCACATTATCACGGTGGAGGACCCCGCGGAGCAGATCGTGCCGGGGATCATGCAGACCGAGGTAAATGAAGCCCGCGGCCTGGATTTCGCCAAGGCCGCCCGGCACCTGTTGCGGCAGGATCCCGAGGTGCTGATGATCGGGGAAATCCGGGACGAGGACACGGCGAATCTGGCCGTGCGCGCCGCGCTGACGGGCCACATGGTCATTTCGACACTGCATGCCGGTTCGTGCAAAGGCGTTTTCGAGCGGTTGCTGGTGCTTTGTCCGGATCACTCGGCGGTGGCGGCCGCCCTCGAGCTGGTGGTTAATCAACGCTTGCTGCGGCGGGTGTGCGCCGCCTGCCAAGGGGCCGGCTGCCCGGATTGTCTTGGAAGCGGTTATCGCGGCCGCTTGCCGGTCGTCGAATGGGTGCGCGTGAATGACGCCCTCCGCCGGCAAATCGCCGTCCACCAACTTGATTCCTGCTCAGCCCGTCCCCCGCTGCTCGAGGCCGCGCAAGCGCTGGTTGCCGCCGGGCAAACCACTCAAGCGGAACTGCAACGGGTTTTGGGGACTTGAAGCTCCACTCGGAGCCCTCACGGGTGCCGGCGGGTTGAGAACGCTTCGGGAGGATTTGACCCTTGGTCATCGGATGGTCATTCCCAACTGCTGGGTAGCTGATTTGTCGTGACGCGAACGGACTACGGTGCTGCTGCGCCGTTTTCAATCTGCTTGCCCCTTCGCCCACGCTGGGGGAGGCGACGTCCCGTCGCCGTGCTCCCCCCTCGCAACCCAGAACTTTCTGGGACGAGACGTCCCAGCCCCCATCCAGACCCTCAATGACTTCGGGGCTGGGGGAGGTTGATTTGCAGGTGGGCACCCCGTTTTGGTCATGGGCGCGGGTCGGTCAGGAGGCTGCGGATCTGGGCGGGAGTGAGGTCGGTGATCTGAAACCTCGTTCGGGGTTTTGAAGACGCGTGGGAGACGGACTTTTATCTGACGGACACCTCGGGATTCTTGGGGAAACTGGGACAAATTTGCAGTAGCGGCGTTCGGTTAGTTCTGCTTAAATAATCCATAACCGGCGCCCTTCGGGGCAGGGATAATAATACGGATCAGACATGGCATCCATCGCAGTGAAACCGATCATCGCCGCGGAGGCTGACGCGGCCCCGCCGTCGGCGGCCTGTCCAACGGGACCGGGCCGATGCTTTCATTGCGGGGAGCCGTGTGTTGGAACGCGGTTTGCCCGGGAGGACAAACGGTTTTGCTGCCAGGGCTGTCTGACGGTTCACGAATTGCTGAAGGAGAGCGGGTTGGGCCAGTTTTACGAACTGAGTCAGCACCCGGGGGTGCGCGTCCGGGGGAAGGCAGGCCGTGAGAAGTGGGCGTTTCTGGACGACCCGGTTTTGCAGCGGGAGCTGCTGGATTTCAGCGATGGCGGTGTCAACCGGGTGACGTTTCAGATTCCGTCCATGCACTGCGTGGCTTGCGTGTGGTTGTTGGAGAACCTTTTCCGGCTGCACCCGGGCATTGGTGAATCTCGGGTCAATTTTCCCCGGCGGGAGGTGTCGGTGACCTATATTCCGGGCCGAATTGCGTTGGGGGAGCTGGCGGCGTTGCTCAGTTCGATTGGGTATGAACCCCGGCTGTCGCTGGAGGCGTTGGGCAAGCCCGCCGCCCCGGCGTCCACCCATCGGAAACAATGGCTGCAGGTGGGCGTTGCCGGCTTTGCTTTCGGCAACATCATGCTGTTGAGCGTGCCGGCTTACCTGGGGCTGGACAGTTTCAGCGGACCGGTTTTCCGGACGCTGTTTGGCTGGCTCAACCTGGCTCTGGCCTTGCCGGTGCTGATTTATAGTGCGTCGGATTACTGGAAATCCGCCTGGCTGGCGGTGCGGCAAAGGATCGTGACACTGGACGTGCCGATTGCGCTTGGCCTGGCCGCCCTGTATGGCCAGAGCGCGTTTGAGATTCTCACGGGCCGTGGGGAGGGTTACCTGGATTCGCTTTCCGGCCTGGTGTTTTTCCTGCTTTGCGGGCGGGTTTTCCAGCAGAAGACGCACGAGCGCATTGCCTTTGACCGGGACTACCGCTCGTTCTTCCCCTTGTCGGTCACGCGCCAGGCCGCCGCGGGGGAGGCGGTTGTCCCCATTTCCCAGCTTGAAGTCGGAGACATCCTGATCTTGCGCCAGGGGGAAATCATTCCGGCGGACGCAACGCTTGTGCGCGGGGCCGGCCAGATTGACTACAGCTTTGTGACCGGGGAATCGCGGCCGGTGAGCCGGGAGCCAGGAGACCACCTCTACGCCGGCGGCCGGCAGATCGGCGCGACGATCGAGATTCAGATCGTCAAACCGGTTTCCCAAAGCTATCTGGCCTCTTTGTGGGCTCACGAAGCGTTTCGGAAGCACCGGAGCGAGAGTCTGGACACGCTGACCAACCGGTACAGCCGCCGGTTCACCTGGCTGGTGATTGCGATTGCCCTGGCGGCGGCGGGTTACTGGCTGACCGAAGGCAATCCTGCTCGTGGCATCAAGGCATTTGCTTCCGTTTTGATTGTTGCCTGTCCCTGCGCGCTGGCGTTGGCGGCGCCATTTACCTTTGGGACCGCGCAGCGGCTGCTGGCCCGCGCCCAAGTTTTCCTGAAGAATGCGCTGGTTCTCGAGCGCCTGGCCCGGGTGCGGACGATCGTTTTTGACAAGACCGGCACGCTCACAACGCCACGCAGCGAAGCGGTGAGTTTTCATCCGCTGGCCGACGAGGACTCCGTCCCACCGGACCGCAGCGCCCGAGCGGCCGACCCCACGCCCGCGGCGGAAAATCTTGCGGGCTCGCCGTCGGGCTTGACGGCGGGCCAGCAGGCAATGGTGTGGCGTCTCTGCCGCCAATCCACCCACCCGGTTTCGGTTCAAATCGCCGAGTCGCTGGCCCCGGCGCCGGCGGCGGCTCCCGTCCGGGATTACCGCGAGATTCCCGGCGCCGGCCTGTGTGGCACCATCGGAAACCACCGCGTGCATCTCGGCTCAAGGCAGTGGCTCGAAGGACTTGGCATGCCCGTGCCTCCGCTGCCTGCGGCCGCCGGCACCCCGGCGATATTGGCCATAGACGGGCGCGTGTTGGGCGCGTTTCTGGTCCGAGGCATCCTGCGACCCGACACCCAGCGCCTGATTCGCGACCTCAGCCAGCGTCACGACCTGGCCCTGTTGAGCGGGGACAGTGAACGAGAAAGGGCGCAATTTGAGCAGTTGTTTGGCCGGGCCGGCCACCTGCGGTTCCATCAAAGCCCTTTGGACAAGCTCGGTTTTATCCGCCGGCTGCAGGACGGGGGCCAGGTGGTGATGATGGTGGGGGACGGGCTCAACGATGCGGGGGCCCTGAAGCAGAGCGACGTCGGGGTGGCGGTGGTGGAGCGGATCGGCGCGTTTTCGCCCGCCAGCGATGTGATCCTGCCGGGCAGCCGCGTACCCCACCTGGGCGCCATCCTCCGCCTGGCGCGCCAGGCGACTCGCATCGTGCGATTGAGTTTCGGGATTTCGGCCCTCTACAACGCGGTGGGCATCAGCATTGCGGCGGCGGGCATTCTCTCTCCGCTGATTTGCGCCGTCTTGATGCCGGTCAGTTCGGTTTCCGTGGTGCTGTTTGCCTGCGGGATGACCGCGTGGGCGGCGCGTCGAAGCGGTTTGCCCCAGCTCGAAAGGGGACCGCAAAATCAAGACGAATCATGTCCGTAATCATCCTGCTCATCGCGGTCAGCCTGACGCTCGCCCTGGGTTTCCTGGCGGCGTTCGTGTGGGCGGTTCGCCACGGTCAATACGAGGACACCTGCACGCCCGCGATGCGAATTTTGTCCGACGACCAAAACCCCGGGAAGACCCCATCCCCTTCGCAGCCATCGAACCAAGCAAAACCATGAGTCAAAGCACCTCCACCCCAACCGGCGCAGAGTCCCCGAGCGGCGGCCGCGCGCCGGTCGAAACGTTCAGCTACGACAATCACATTGTCCGGGCCTTTGCCATCGCCACCGCGTTCTGGGGGCTGATTGGCACCAGCGCGGGCCTGCTGGCGGCCTGCCAACTGTTCTGGCCGGATTTGAACCTGAATACGCCGTTTACCACCTTTGGGCGCATTCGGCCGCTCCATACCAACGCGGTCATTTTCGCGTTTGTGGGCAACGGCATGTTCTGCGGCATTTATTATTCGCTGCAGCGGCTGTGCAAGGCGCGCATGTACAGCGACGCGCTGAGCTGGTTCAACTTCTGGGGCTGGCAGGCGATCATTGTGGCCGCCGCCGTGACCCTGCCGCTGGGCCTGACCACCAGCAAGGAATACGCCGAACTGGAATGGCCGGTGGACCTTGCCATCACGGCGGTCTGGCTGGCCTTTACGGTGAACCTGATGGGGACGATTCTGAAGCGGCGGGAGCGGCACATGTATGTGGCGATTTGGTTTTATATTGCGACCGCCATCACCGTGGCGCTGCTGCATGTGTTCAACTCGCTGGAGATTCCCGCCGGCGGGTTCAAGAGTTACTCGATCTACGCCGGCGTGCAGGACGCCCTGGTGCAGTGGTGGTACGGGCACAATGCCGTGGCCTTCTTCCTGACCACGCCTTACCTGGGCTTGATGTATTATTTTCTGCCCAAAGCGGCGGAGCGGCCGGTCTTCAGTTACCGCCTTTCGATCATTCATTTCTGGGGTCTGATCTTCATTTATATCTGGGCCGGGCCGCACCACTTGCTTTACACGGCGTTGCCCGACTGGGCGCAGTCGCTGGGCATGGTGTTTTCGGTCATGCTGGTGGCGCCGTCCTGGGGCGGGATGCTCAACGGCCTGCTGACGCTGCGGGGAGCCTGGGATAAAGTGCGGCAGGAGCCGATGCTGAAGTTCATGGTTGTGGCGGTCACCGCCTACGGCATGGCCACCCTGGAAGGCCCCACCCTCGCCATTAAGAGTGTCAACGCGCTCTCCCATTACACCGATTGGACGGTTGCCCACGTCCACACGGGCGCGCTGGGGTGGAACGGGTTCCTGACTTTCTCGATCCTGTATTGGCTGGTCCCGCGCCTCTACAACACCAAACTCTGGTCCACCAAACTCGCCAACTACCACTTCTGGATCGGGTTGCTGGGGATGATGTTCTACGTGGTGCCGCTCTACACCAGCGGCGTCACCCAGGGACTGATGTGGAAACAGTTTACCTCGGACGGATTCCTCCAATACTCGAACTTTTTGGAAACGGTGATCCGTCTGATCCCGATGTATCAGCTCCGCGCCCTGGGCGGGTTGTTCTACGTGACCGGTATTGTTCTGATGATCATCAACTTGTATCAAACCACCCGGGCCGGCCGATTCATTGGCGACCAGACGGCCCAGGCGCCCGCTCTGAATCCGGCGGTTAAAGAGAGTCCGAAGCTGGGCCATCGCTGGCTGGAGGGGGTCCCCGTTACCTTTACCGTCCTGACCACCGTTGCCGTTTTGATTGGCGGCTTGATCGAAATTGTGCCCATGTTCCTGATCAAGGAAAACGTCCCCACCCTCAGCAGCGTCAAGCCCTATACTCCCCTGGAATGCCTGGGACGCGATATCTACATCCGGGAAGGCTGTGTGGGGTGCCACTCGCAGATGGTCCGTCCGTTCCGTTCGGAGACGGAACGATATGGCGAGTATTCCAAGGCGGGCGAGTTTGTGTATGACCATCCCTTCCTGTGGGGCTCCAAGCGCACGGGGCCGGACTTGCACCGCGTCGGGGGCAAGTATCCCGATGCCTGGCACTACAACCACATGGAGGACCCGCGCTCGACATCGCCGGGTTCCATCATGCCGCGGTATCCGTGGCTGCTGACCCAAAAACTGGATACGAACGTCATTGGCGATCGCATGCGGGCGCTCCGCAAAGTCGGCGTGCCCTACACGGACGAGGAAATCCGGAACGCGCCCCAGAGCATCGAATCGCAGGCGCAGAAGATCGTGGCCGGTCTGGCAGCCGGTTCCATTACCAACGCGCCGCCGGACCGTGAGATCATCGCGTTGATTGCTTACCTGCAGCGCTTGGGCACGGACATTAAAGCCGAACCCGGCGCCACCAACCCGCCGCCAGCCGTCACCGCTCAAACCCGATAAGGCGCCGCCATGATCCAAAACGTTTTGCAGCATCTCGGAGGCATCGAGCGTTACGGCGTTTTGTCGCTCTGCCTGTTCTTTTTGTTATTTGTCCTCCTGCTGGGCTGGGCGTTCTCGCTGCGGAAAGCGCACCTGGAGCGGATGGCCCGCCTGCCCTTGAACGAGGAGGAGAACCCTTGCGACCTGGAGCACTGACCATGAACCCGACACCTCAAGATCAAGACCCGTTGTTGCTGGACCATGATTACGATGGCATCCGGGAACTGGACAACAAATTGCCGCGATGGTGGGTTTGGCTGTTCAACCTCTCCATCGTCTTTGCGATCCTCTACCTCATTTACTATCACGTTCTGGATGCCGGCCCGCTGATGGCCGCGCAGTACCAGGCCGAAATGGCGATTGGCGAGAAGATCAAGGCGGCCGCCGTGGCCGAGTTCGAAAACCGAATGGTTTCTTTGCAGCCCTCGACCGATCCCCTGATGCTGGCCGAAGGGAGGGAAACCTTCGAGAAACTCTGCGCCCCGTGCCATCGTTCGGATGGCGGCGGCCTGGTGGGGCCCAATTTGACCGACGACTACTGGATTCACGGCTCCAATTTCGTGGATAACCTGAAGATCATCTGGAACGGAGTGCCCAGCAAGGGGATGGTCACTTGGAAGGGGGTGCTCAAGCCCGGCACCATCCACGCCGTTGGCAGTTACATCTACACCCTGCGGGGCACCCATCCCAAAAACCCGAAGCCGCGCGAGGATCAAGCGCCCGTCCAGACGGGGCCGAGCGAATTCGAATAGGCGCCGGCCGCGATTCAGGCATGCTCCAGGCCCACCCCAACCTCAAACCGCCGCCTGCCGAACCGGCCGGGCAGGTGGAGGGGACCGATTTCCGCGATCATATCGCCACGGCGGACAAGGAAGGCCGGCGCGTCTGGTTGTATCCCAAACAGCCCCGCGGCCGGTTTTACCGGGCGCGAATCTGGCTGACGTGGGTGTTGCTGGCGGTCATGTTTGGCGGCCCGTTTGTGAAGATAAACGGCAATCCGCTGCTGATGATCAATGTGGTGGAGCGCAAGTTCTCCGTGGTGGGGGTCATCTTCTGGCCGCAGGACAACCTCGTGTTTGCGTTGGGATTGTTGTTGTTCCTGACGGGCATTGCGGTGTTCACGGCGGCGTTTGGCCGTCTGTGGTGCGGCTACACCTGTCCGCAGACCGTGCTGATGGAGATGGTGTTCCGCCGGATTGAGTACTGGATCGAAGGCGATGCGGCCGCCCAGAAGGCGCTCCATCGCGCGCCGTGGACGCCGGCCAAGGCGGGGCGCAAGCTGGCCAAGCACGCCCTGTTCTTGGGCCTGTCGTTTGTCATCGGCAACACCCTTTTGGCTTACATCATCGGGATAGACGCGCTCAAAGCCATCGTGAGCGACGATCCGCGCCATCACCTGACCGGCCTCACCTTCATGATCCTGTTCACCCTCCTGTTTTACGGCATCTTCGCCCGCTTCCGCGAACAGGCCTGCACGTTCATCTGTCCCTACGGCCGCCTGCAGTCCACGCTGATTGACGAGAACACCATTGTCGTGGCCTATGACTACAAGCGCGGCGAGCAGCGCGGTCACTGGCGCCGCGACGAAACCCCCGCGCAGCGGGCGGCCCGCGGCGGGGGGGATTGCGTGGACTGTTTTCAGTGCGTGGCGGTCTGCCCGACCGGAATTGACATTCGGAACGGCACGCAGATGGAATGCGTGAATTGCACCGCCTGCATGGATGCCTGCGACGCGGTCATGGACAAGCTCGGCCGTCCGCGGGGCCTGATCCGTTACGCTTCGCTCAACGGGATCGAAAAAGGGGAACCGCTCCGGATTACGCCGCGGATGGCGGGCTATGGCCTGATCCTGTTGCTGCTCGGGGCCGCTTTGGGGGCGCTGTTGCTGACCCGCTCGCCGGTGGATGCCACGCTGTTGCGCGCTCCCGGCGCGTTGTTCCAGCAAACGCCCGGCGGCCGGATCAGCAATCTCTATCTGCTGAAACTCACCAACAAGACGCACCGGGAAAAGCCGGTCGAGCTGCGGTTGGAGAATATCGAAGGCACGCTCCTGGTGCTGGGCGGACAACTCAATCTGCCGCCTGATCAGCAAACCGACGCGTCGGTTTTGGTGGAGATCGCCCCCGACAGGCTGGCCTCGGGCAATACTCCGATCGAGGTCGGCGTCTATGCCGGGGGGCAGCGCCTCCATCGCATCAAAACCGTGTTCATTGGTCCACGCAAATGAGTCTCACAAACACACCGCGGCCGGTGCCGGCCCCCTCCGGCCGGCGCTGGGACCCCTGGCCCGCCAGCATCATCGCTTTCTTCGCCCTGGCGATTGGAGGCTTTGTCACGTTCATCGTGTTTTGCCACCAGCATCCGACCGACCTGGTCGCCGCCGACTATTACGAGCAGGAGATTCGTTACCAAGCGGAGCTGGACCAGTTGCGCCGCACGCGGCAGCTCGCCACGGTGGACTGGGTGCGATACGATCCGGTGGCCAAGGCGATCACCATTGAAATTCCACCGCCCGAGGGGGCGACGCGCTTGAGGGGAGACATACACCTCTACCGGCCTTCTTCGGCCTCCCTGGACCGGCGATTCAATCTTGAGCTGGACGAACAGGGACGCCAGTCCATAGATGCCAGCGCCTTGCCACCGGGTTTGTGGCGCGTCAACGTGCGTTGGTCGGCCGGAAATCAGGAGTATCGGGTGGAGCAGAAGCTGGTGATCGGCGCCACCGCGTCTTGACGGGGCCATGATGGACTTGTGGACTGGATTTGCGCTTGGGTTGGTGGGGAGTCTGCACTGTGCCGGGATGTGCGGACCGCTGGCGCTCGCGTTGCCGGGCGGCGGTGCCGGCGCGGCTGGCTATCTGGGAGGGCGTATGGCTTACAACGCGGGGCGCACCGTGACATATTGCGGAATGGGACTGGTGTTTGGCGGGGTGGGGCAAACGCTGGGGATGGCGGGCGTGCAACGGTGGGTTTCCATCGGCCTGGGTCTGCTGCTCCTGGCCGGGTTGGTGGGGTCGCGTCGCCTCTCCCTTTGGCAGCCTGCCACGCGGTTGGTGGGCCGGCTCAAATCAGCCATGGCCGGCTTGCTGCGGCAACGTTCGGTGGTTTCGCTGGGTGTGCTTGGCCTGTTGAACGGCCTGCTGCCGTGCGGCCTGGTTTATGTGGCATTGGCTGGCGCGACAGCCACGGGAAGCATGCTGGCCGGGGTGCAGTATATGGCTCTTTTCGGGCTGGGCACGACCCCCCTGATGCTGGCGATCAGTCTTTCGGGAAAACTGGTGCCGCTGACCTGGCGGCTCAAGTTGCGGAAGGCCATCCCGGTTTCGGTTTTCCTGATTGCGACGCTGTTGATCTTGCGTGGCATGTCTCTGGGCATCCCCTACCTGAGTCCCAACCTCGCGTCCGGCGGGGCTTGCTGCCACCCCTGACGCGCCGTTGCCCGCCCGCGTGGCGCTGCCCCCTCCGGCTTTCTCCGGGCACGGCGGGGGACGATTCGGACGCAGGAAAGTCTCGCCAGCCATGGGCCGTCGGCCATAGTAACCGCCGACGGTTGCGCAGCCGCACCTGGCTGCGGAAAGGGACCGACTCGCAGCGCTTGGTAACGACCTATACGTATGGCTTCGATGGGCCGGCCGGCCAGCGGCACGCTGACCTGACCGGTGTGAGCTACAGCGCCAATGATCCAGCCGCACGCCCTCTCTCAGTTTCACCTCCGACCGGCGGGCTTGCGGGTGACCAACCAGTATGACCTCTTAATGCGGCGGACCAACTTGGCGGTGTTCAACAGCCAGGGGGCGGTGCTGGCCTCCACAGCGTATGCTTACGACGGGACGTCGCGGCTCAGCCAGGTGAGCAGCGGCACGGTCACGGCAGGTTATTCGAACCTTGCCAACAGCCCGCTGGTGGAGCAGATTAGCTTCAAACAAGGCAGCACGGTGCGGATGACGACCACCAAACAGTATGACTTCGTGAATCGGTGGACGAGCATCGCTTCCCTGCCCGCCGGCGCCTCCGCGGTG
>JARKQH010000089.1 GCA_029974925.1 Verrucomicrobiota bacterium | reverse complement strand
TCACAATGCCCGGTCGGGCCAGGGAGACTACCGCGAAAACAAGCTGACCGGGAGTTTGTATGGCATTCGCAACGTGTACAAGCCGCTGGTGAAGGATGGAGAATGGTTTGGGATGCGCATCACGGTGGCGGGCAGGCGCGTTCAGGTTCGCGTCAACGAGACGCTGGTGGTGGATTATGTGGAACCGGCCAATGCCCGGCGGCGGCTGGGCCGCGGCACGTTCGCGCTGCAGTGTCATGATCCGGAAAGCCGCGTGCATTATCGCAACCTGCGCGTCAGGCGTGTGCCGGAAGAGTTTTTGGGGACAACCACGCCCGCCGGGCCGCTGACGGATTATGAGCGCGAAATCCTCCGGCTGGGCGCGGCCAATTACCCAGTGGTCAACTATCACACGCACCTCAAAGGCGGCCTGACGATCGAAGAAGCTCTGGCCGTCTCGCGCCAAACCGGGGTGTTCCTCGGCGTGGCGGTCAATTGCGGGCTGAATTTCGCCGTCACCAACGATGCCGGCATTGACGATTTCGTGCGGTCCCTGCGCGGACAGCCGGTCTTTCTGGCCATGCAGGCCGAGGGCCGCGAGTGGGTGAAGCTCTTTTCGCCGGAGGCCATCCGGCGGTTTGATTACGTGTTCACGGACGCGATGACCCTCGTGGACAACGCCGGCCGGCGGATGCGGCTTTGGATTCAGGAGGAGGTGCCTCCCATCGAGGACAAGGAGGCGTTTATGGATATGCTGGTGGACCGCACGGTCCGCATCCTCGAGACCGAACCGATTGACATTCTGGTGAACCCAACTTTTCTGCCCGCGGCCTTGGCCGGGGAATATGACCGGCTTTGGACCGAAAGCCGGATGCGGCGCGTGGTGGAGGCGGCGGCGCGGCGGAAAATCGCCATCGAAATCAACAGCCGCTACCGCCTGCCCGGCCCCGCGTTTCTGAAGCTCGCCAAGGCGGCGGGTTGCCAGTTTACTTTCGGCACCAATAACGCCGACCGGGACATCGGCCGTTTGGACTACTGCTTCCAGATGGTTCGAGAGCTGGATTTGAAGTGGCAGGACATCTGGGTCCCGCCGTTGAGAGCCGGCTATTGAATGCCTGCCCATGACCGGCTCTGCAAGCCGGCAGGCGGACGGGGATGCGCCCGCGCTTTTCATACGATGCCGTGGTGGTGGGGGCGGGGCCGAATGGGCTGGCGGCCGCCATCCGGCTGGCCCAGCGGGGGTTGGCTGTCCTGGTGCTGGAAGCGTCGGATTCAGTGGGAGGTGGCGCGCGCTCCGCGGAACTAACCCTTCCCGGATTCGTACACGATGTGTGCTCGGCGGTCCATCCGCTTTGCCTTGGCTCCCCCTTCCTTCGGACTCTGCCCCTGGACCGTTTCGGCTTGAAGTGGCTGAATCCCGAGGTAGCGCTGGCGCACCCGTTGGACGAGGGCGAGGCTGTGATACTCCGCCGGTCCCTGCCGGCAACCGCCGCTGGGCTCGGCGCCGACGGGTCCGCCTACGCGCGGTTGATGGAGCCGTTTGCGGCAGGTTGGGACAAGCTTGCGCAGGAGTTGTTTCGTCCGCTGTTGCACTGGCCGCGTGCGCCGCTGCTGTGGGCGCGGTTTGGCCTGGCGGGACTGCAATCCGCAAGCCGGGTGGCGCGCCGCGCTTTCCGCGGAGAAGCTGCGCGCGCCTTGTGGGCGGGGCTGGCGGCGCATTCAGGCTTGCGACTCGAAGCGGAGGCCTCGGCCGCTTTCGCGCTGGTGCTCGGCAGCGCCGCCCATGCGGTTGGCTGGCCGCTGCCACGCGGGGGCGCGGGACAAGTCGGCCAGGCGCTGGCGGCCCAGTTGCGCGCGCTGGGCGGGGAAATCCGGACCCACAGCCCGGTTGAAAGCCTGGAGGCGCTGCCGCTTTCGCGCGTGGTGTTGCTGGACCTGACGGCCCGGCAGGCGCTGCGCCTTGCGGGTCGGAAACTGCCTGCATCCTACCGCGCGCGGCTGGAGCGCTTCCGCTACGGATGCGGCGTTTTCAAGGTGGACTACGCCTTGCGCGCGCCGATTCCCTGGCGGGCAACGCAGTGCGCGCTGGCGCCCACGGTGCACCTCGGGGGAACGCTTGCAGAGATTGCGAGTGCCGAGGGGGCGGTGGCGGCCGGCCGACTGTCGGACCCGCCGTTCGTGATTCTGGTTCAGGCATCCTTATTTGACGACACTCGCGCTCCGGCCGGCCATCACACCGCCTGGGCTTATTGCCATGCGCCGCCGGGCTCGACCTGCGACCTGACGGAGGCAATCGAGCGTCAGATTGAGCGGTTCGCGCCGGGGTTCCGCGCCTGCGTTCTGGCGCGGCATGCAATGCACGCCGTGGACCTGGAGCGGTACAACCCGAATCTGGTTGGGGGCGACATCAATGGCGGCGCAGCCGACCTCCGGCAGTTGGTCGCCCGGCCGGTCTTTAGCCCGCGGCCCTATCGCACGCCGGTGCCCGGGCTCTATTTATGTTCCGCTTCAACCCCGCCCGGCGGCGGTGTGCATGGCATGTGCGGCTTTCACGCCGCCGAAACGGCGTGGCGCGACTGGTTCGCCTGACGGGCCGGCTCACCGGCAAACTTTGCCTTTGACCGTCGGGGCTTTAGGCTTATTTTGAGGCCGCATGAAACACTCGGGGAAGGCGCGCAAAGCGGGGTTCAAGTTGATCTTGATCTCGCTGATTCTCCTCGTGGCGGTTCTGGTCATCGGCGTCGTCGCGGTGATTCTGGGCAGCCTGGTCATGGTGTCTTCGGTCGTGCTGGTGGCGCTGTGGGGCCTGTTTGCGCTATTCACCCTCTTTTTCTTTCGGGATCCGAACCCGAATGTGCCGCCCGGCGCCAACTTGGTGGTCGCCCCCGCGCATGGGACGGTGGACGTCATTGATACCACCCGCGAACTGGACTTTATCAAAGGCGAATGCCGGCGGGTTTCGATTTTTCTCTCGGTGTTCAATGTCCATGTGCAAAATGCGCCGGTGGGGGGAAAGGTCGCTTTTTACAAATATACGACCGGCCAGTTTTTGAACGCGTTGAAGACGCAAAGCGCTTCGGCCAATGAAAATGTGCTGCTGGGTTTCGAGGCCAGCGACCCGCCCGGCCGGAAGGTCGCCGTGCGCCTGATTGCCGGCGCCATTGCCCGCCGGCTGGTGCCGTTTGTGGCCCAAGGCGACGAAGTGGCGCGGGGTGACCGCATTGGTTTGATCCAGTTCGGCTCGCGGGTGGACCTTTACCTGCCCATGGATGCCAGAATCCGGGTCAAGGTGGGCGACAAAGTTGTCGGGGGGGAAACGGTCCTGGCAGTATTGGATTGATTATGGGCGCTGTCCCTAATCCACCCGCGCCGGAGACGGCCCCCGAGCCCCGTCTCAAAATTTATTTTCTGCCGAACCTTTTGACGGCGGGCAATCTCTTTTGTGGCTTTGTGGCTTTGACCAAGATCGTCGAGGCCGACCTCACCGGGGGCAACTTTCAACCCATCCGCGTGGCGCTGGCTTTCATTCTCCTGGCCTGCATTTTTGATTTGTTCGACGGGCGGGTGGCGCGCATGGGGGGCGTTGAGAGCCCCTTTGGCCGCGAGTTTGATTCTCTGGCAGACCTCATCTCGTTCGGCGCGGCGCCGGCCTTCCTGGTGCACCGGGTGGTGCTCAAGGATGTCTTCGGCCAGGAACACATCGAGTGGGGCTGGTTCATCGCCTCGATCTACCTGATCTGTGGCGCCTTCCGGCTGGCCCGGTTCAATTGTCTGGTCGCCCAGTCGCCGCAGCACGCCAGCAAGGACTTTCTGGGATTTCCGATTCCGTCCGCCGCCGGGCTGGTGGCTTCCCTGACGCTGCTGATCATTCACATCAACGAAAGAGAACGCACGCTCGGCAACTGGAAGTATCTGCTGGTGGTTGTCCTCCTTTTCGTGTCCGCGATGATGATCAGCACCGTCCGGTATCCCAGCTTCAAATCCCTCGGGCTGCGTTCGACCAGCACCTTTTTCAAGGCCATTGTGGCGGCCCTGTTCCTGGGTTTCATCCTCGTGTTGAGAGAGAAGATTCTCTATTACGTGCTCCCGGCCTTCTTCACCCTGTACCTCGTTTATGGTTTTGTTCGGCCGCGCATCTCCCGCCGGATGCGGCGCGAAATCGAGGAGGAGGACGAGGAGGAGAACGAAGAGGGGGTGGCCGGGGCCGGGGATCGGTAGGAGACGGCCCGAGGCTGGTGGGCATGGAGAGTATTCACCCGATCGCGCTGGCGGCCCTCACCGGTTTCATCAGTGGTTTGCTCCTGTCCATTCCCGTCGGCCCGATCAATTTGACAATCATGAACGAAGGGGCCCGCCGGGGATTCAAATGGGCGGTGATGATCGGACTGGGGGCGACGGTCATGGAGGTCATCTACTGCTTTGTAGCCTTCACCAGCTTCGCCACCTTTTTCTCGCGCGGCTATGTCAAGGCGGCCATGGAGTTGTTTAGTTTCGTCTTTATGCTCTTCCTGGGGCTTAAATTCCTGCTCGCACGGAGCATCGTAACGCCCGTGCACCTGACGGCCGCCACCGACCGAATTGAAATGCGCATTGAGGAGAAACTGCATCCGCACTCGGCTTTCATGACGGGCTTTGTGCGGGTGCTGGGCAACCTGGGCGTGCTGGTGTTTTGGATCATTCTGGCCGCGAATTTCATCTCGCGCGAATGGGTCAAGCCATACTGGGCGGACAAGCTGGCCTGTGTCGGCGGCGTGGCGGTGGGGACGGGAGCCTGGTTTGTCGGCCTGAGCTGGGTGGTTTCCCTTGGACACGGAAAATTCAGCGAGCGCACCCTGCTGCGGATTGAGCGCGCCTCAGGCGTGGGGTTGCTGGCCCTGGCGCTGCTCCATGGCGCTTCGATCGTTTGGCAGATGGCCCAGCACCGCCTCTCCGCCGGCTTGTGAGGCGGCCCGCCGGCTGAACGGTTCCACACCGCTGCTCGCGAAGCGATCCGGGCGCCGCCGGCTGCCAGACCTGTCGTTCGATCCCTCCAAGGGCTTCCGCAACACCCCCTCGTGAAATCCCTCCGCCCCCATCCCGCCAGCCGGGAGTGTGTTTTTGGGCGGACTCCAGTTGGAGCTTGCGAATTCGCGGGCGCCTGTTCAGGATAAAAACAAATCCGCGCTGTGCCCCCGCCCGGCGTGGTTCGATGATTGAACATCCGCGAGTCAGGCAACGAATATGACCACAGTGCCTTTTGAAATGGCGCGGCAGGAATGGGAGCACTTGTGTGATTTGGACCAGGCCCAGAGCACGCAACTGAGCCAGCGGTTTCTCCAGGAACAGCCCGCCTTGGGGATTTACATGCTGGTGTGTTCAGAACAGTTGGGAGATGACCACGACACGCCTTTTGTGGAACTGGCGTTGATGGCCTGGCGGGTGATGTCCCAGACGGCCGGTCGGCCGCTGACTCGGGTGTCCGAGGAAGCCATTGAGGCGGCGGAGGCGGCCAATGAAAAGATGCTCATGAAGCTGGACGCCTGCTCGGAAATGGAGGGTACGGCAAACATCGAGCATTTTATCCAAGACTATAATCAAATGCCGTTGCTGGGGTTCGCGCTGGAGGTGCTGATGCAGGGCAATGAGGAAAACCCCCAATTGGCGCCAGAAAACATCGGCATCGTGTGGGTCTGGCTCAAAAGCATTATTGATTGCCTGGACCAGTAGTCCCCTCCGTCCTTGCCGCATCGCCTCGCTGCGGCAATGCGCTCGCTGCACAAGCTCAAAAGCTGCGGGGGCGCCGCCTTCCGTGAAGCCGGCTTCTTTGATCCACGACGCCCGCCTGGGGCGGCCCCGCCGGGTTGGGCGCGCTTGGTGACTGCGCCGCGGCAAATGGAGATGTCCCCCGGTACAAAAAGAACCGGCTGGCCGAAAGACCAACCGGGTCCAGGCATCACCACCCCGTTATGATGCCCCGCTTCAGAATGGGCTACTCAGCCCTTGAGGCGGCAGATCAGCTCTTGGGTATCACTACCGCGTCAATGACGTGAATCACACCGTTGCTGGCCTCGATGTCGGCCTTGACCACCGTGGCCGAGGCCACCAGCACCTTGCCATCTTTGACATTGAGCTGAAGCTCGTTGCCCGCGGCGGTTTTCGCAGCCATCGGCTTCACGTCGGCCGCCATCACTTTGCCCGGCACAACGTGGTGCTTCAGGATTGCCACAAGCTTGTCGCGGTTCTCGGGCTTCAGTAGTTCGTCAACCGTGCCGGCCGGCAGCTTGGCGAACGCTTCGTCCGTGGGCGCAAAAACCGTGAAGGGCCCCTCCCCCTTGAGCACATCCACCAAACCGGCCGCTTTGACCGCTGCCACAAGGGTGTTGAATTGCCCTGCGCCAGAAGCCACGGCCACGATGTCCTTGCTTGAACAACTGGCCGCCGCAGTCTGCGTGTGGCTCCCACAAGAGCCGGCAATGGCACTGGCCGCCGCCACCGAGATTGCCATCAGGATCGCCATGTAACCTACTGTCTTTTTCATCGTTTTCTCCGTTTGTTCGTTTGTTTCGTTTTGTTGTTGTTTCGCGCACCTCCCTGCCCGGTTGTAGGGCGGCATCGCTTGATGCAAACTGAACCCGGTTAAGCGCGTTGTCAAAAACCTGTCTATTATTTTGTATTGTGGCGGAACATGTTGTCATTTAACGTTTAACACACTTAGTATCCTTCGTGCACAATGACTATCTTTGTTTGTCTAAGTATTTTCCATGCTTTTTCGACCAAAGATGGAGCTCCGTTAGGGGGCACGTGCAGTATGACTGGCTGCGCGCAGCTCAACTCAGTCGCCGTCGCTTTCCAGGCGGCGGGTTGCGCTCCTCAGCGACCCTTGACGCGGGATGAAACTCTGCCGTCTCTCAATGCCGGTGCTTGTGCTGGCCAAAGAGCGGGCACAGGACTTAACCTCGCGCAAATCTCATGGACATCAACGACGAGCCTGAAGCGGGCGGGACCGGTCGGGGGGTGCATTATGGACTGGTGGTATTGGGGCTGATCATTCTGGTGGTCTTTAGCGCACTGGGTCTGGCGCGGTTTGGTTACACCAGCATCCTGCCCGCGATGCAGCAGGCGCTGGAGCTTTCAAACACCCAGACCGGGCTGCTCCAATCCTGGAACCTGGTGGGGTATCTGTTGACGGTTGTGGTTGCGGGCCTGCTCGCCGCCCGGTTTGGTCCGCGTGTTGTGATTTCGATCGCCCTGCTCGTGGTGGCTGGTGGCATGATCCTGACCGGCCTGATTCCAACATTTCGCGCGGCTTGTGTTGGGCGCTTCCTTGCCGGGGTGGGCGGCGCGGGCAGCAACGTTCCGGCGATGGGCCTGGTTTCCGCCTGGTTTGGAGCGCGCCGGCGGGGCTTGGCCGCCGGCGCGGGTGTGGCCGGGTCCAGCGTCGGTTTGATGGTTACGGGTCCGTTGATTCCCGCCATCCTGGCGCGCTACGGGGAGGAGGGCTGGCGGTTGAGTTGGTATGTGCTGGGCGCTTTGACCATGTCAGTGTGCGTCATTGTGGCCTTGTTTCTGCGGAATCGGCCGGGGGAAATGGGTCTGCGGCCGCTGGGACAAAGCGATTCCGAAAAACAGAACCGCTCCGCTCCCCCTGTGGTGTCAGGTTTGGATTGGGGGTCCGTTTATCGCTCGCGGTCTTTGTGGCAACTGGCGGCCATCTATTTTGGGTTTGGTTTCTCGTATATTATTTATGCGACATTTTTCGTGCGCCACCTGACCGCCGAAGCCGGGTTCACGCTCACGCAAGCGGGGCGGTTATGGCTCCAGATTGGGCTGGTGTCGGTTGTCAGCGGCTTTATTTGGGGCAGCGTGTCTGACCGGTGGAGCCGGCGGGCCGCCTTGGTGTGGGTATTTGCCTTGCAGGCGGCATCCTTTGTTTTGTTCGGATTGGCGCGGGAACGGTGGGGGATTTACCTCTCCGCAGCGTTGTTCGCCGTGACGGCTTGGAGCGTGCCGGCCCTGATGGCGGCGCTGAGCGGAGACCTGTTTGGGGCGCGTTTGGCGCCGGCGGCCTTGGGTCTGATCACCATGGTGTTTGGCTTGGGGCAGGCTTTGGGCCCTTACGTGGCGGGAGTGATCGCTGATGCCACGAGTTCGTTTGGGCCAACGTTCGTGCTGGCTGGCATGGTCGCCCTGATGCTGGGTGCAGGCGGGGCGTTGCTCATGCCGGGCCCAACGCGAAAACCAGGGGCATGTTGATGGGAAGGCGGGATACTCGCCTCTTTCCGACGTCCCGCGCTTCGTCTTCCGGTCCTGGCGTCACCTCAACCGTCGCGGCCGGAACCGTCTCAGTGGGTGGTGTTGAATCCGAGCTGGACGTCGGCGGCGGACTGATCCCGCACGGCCTCGGACGACCGGAAGGCACAGCCCAAAATCGCGGCGGACTTGAGCCCCTTCTCAAGCTGCACCACCGGCCGGGCCGCGTCCAGGAAGTCGCAGCCGTTGAGGATCAACCGCCCGCCGTTGGCGCGAATGCAGGGAGCGGCTTTGTCCGCCTGGGCCCAGCCGGTGAAATGGCACCCGGTCAGCACCAGCGAACTGTTCCCGGCGTGGCGCACGTGCTCGCGGGTCAGTTCCGTTCCCCAGAAACCGCAGTTGGCGAGCTTGACCGGCCCCCGGTTTTCGGGGCCGATCTCGAGGGTGGACATGAACTGGCCGTTGGCGACCTGCACACCGGCGTGGGGTTGCGAACGATTCACCCGCATCGCCACCGGGCAGATGTCGCTGCCGGATTGCGTAATCACCGCATTGCCGGGCCCGTGGCCGAAATCGTCAAAGAGAAAGCCCACCACGGGAAAGATAACGAAGCTGTTGAAGATGAATTCCCAGTCGGTCTTTCCAATCTTGAACCCCACCAGGTTCTGCTCGAGGTAGGCTTTGATGTCGCCGCTGAATGCCGGGGGCAGGCCCATGCGGGTCCAGAAATTGGGATTGAAATGCACATTTTCAACGCGGCCGATATCCGTGCATTGGTCTATGTAAACGCCGGTTTTGAGCGGGCAGGCGAACACGTTGCGAATGAGGTGCAACTCGTTCCATCGGGTGCCGGCATCAATCGCCTGATACGGATTGGTCAGGGTCACGTCCACGACCTGGCAGAGTTCTCCGTCAATCCGGATGGACCACGGATACGGGGCGACGTCGGGCAGCCGCTGCTCGGGGTAATGAATGGTCAGATTGCGCACGACCGCGTTCGGCCTGAGGGTGATCAGGGGCTCGCCGTCAGCCTGCCCCCGGCCGCCAAAAGCCAGGAGCACGGTGCCAAGGGGATGTTCGCTGTGAGGCACGCCGCCCGATGCGCCGCAAAGGGTGACCCCCGGCGGCACGACCAAGTGGCTGTTGACCCGATACAAGCCGGGGGGCAGGAAACATATCGGACCGTTCGTCCGGGCCATGTCGAGCGCCGCTTGCAGGGCCTTGGCGTCGTCCGCTTTTCCGTCGCCCACCACGCCGTATTCCCGGGCGTTGACGTGGCGCGCCTGGGCGCCAGGCACGGGATCGGAGGCTTGCGCGCCCCGGCTGGCTGTGGCCGCCAAAACGGCCGGCGTCACCAGCCCCAGGGTCAGCGCGGAATTTTCCACAAAACTTCGACGGGAGAGCTTGGATTTCAGCATGTGTTTTTCAGGCTGGAGGGTTCAGGTCACATTTGACTTGCGCGGCAAACATAGCGGGGAAACCCTTGGCGCGCCAAAACATTCAATCGTCATGTTCTCGCACATCGTCATCTTCTGGACCGACTCGAACCAACCGCACGCCGCGGACAAGTTGCTGGCGGGCGCCGTCAAGTATCTCAAAGGCATTCCGGGAGTCTTGCAGTTTCACGCTGGCAAGATGGTGCCGAGCCACCGGGCCGTGGTGGACCAAAGCTACCAGGTGGCGCTCAACCTGGTGTTTGCGGACAAGGCGGCCCAGGACGCGTACCAGACCCATCCGCAGCACCTGGAGTTTGTCGAGAAGGTGTTCAAGCCACTCTGCACCAAAGTGCTCGTGTACGACTTCGAGTAGCCGCTTTGGCCCGGCAGGCAAACGGGTCAGCCGGGCGCGCAATTCAGTTCCACCGCGGCCACCGACCGCGCCGGAAATCGCCAGGAACACCTCCCGCCGGCTTTCAAGGCGTGTTCCTGAGGCAGAAAGACCTCGGGATTCAGCGGCGAGACTTCCTGCCGCGGCGACTCCGGTGCAATCTGCCAGACCCTTCCCCCCACGATGGTTCGTCCCGCGACGGCGAACGTCGCGCTGGTGGCCTGGTCGAAGCTCAGGTTTGCCACGTGAAGGTGGAATGTGTCGCCGGCGCGGCTGGCGGCAACGTCGAGGTCCCGGGGACAGGACGCCACTCGAATGCCGTGGGAGCCGCTGCACCGTTTGAAGAGGCGGGCGACGGCGCCCACCGGCAGCAGATAACTGACGCCGCCGGGCACCTGGTGCATCACGGCGTTGGTGGTCCAGCGCGTGCCGTTGAAATCCGCAGCGGTGGCAATCTTCACTCGAGCTCCATGGCGCTGATAGAGGTTGAACACCCGGGCGTGGTAAACGCCGGTCAGCCATTCGGCCAGGATGGGGTTCGAGTTGTGCGGAGCCAGGCTCAAGTGTCCCTCCGTGATGGCCAGCGCGGCCTGGGCGCGCTTGGCTTCGAGCACCGCTTCGACCGCGAGCAGCTTTTTTTCCACCCGCTCGGGCAAAATCTCCAGAAGCTCGTTCCAAGCCTGTTCGGGCTCGGCCTGGTAACGCAGGCCGCGGAGCACCGTGTCCTGGCGCAGCGGCGTCTGGCCCATCATGTGCACGGCGACGTAGTCCAGGTATTCCCCGGCGCGGTCCAGCAGATCCGCCGCCCAGCCGTTGTCGCCCCAGCCGATCAGTTGGATCGAGGGGTCACGCGCCCGCATGGCTTTGGCAAAGGTGATCGTGGCCTCAATCGCTTCGTCTTTTTTGAAACAGGCGGTCCCGTAGGAAGTTTCGTTGCCGAGTTGCCACAGCTTGATGTTGAAGGGCGCGGGGTGGCCGTGCGCGGTTCTTTCTTTGTGGCCGGGTGTGTTGGCATAATCTACCCAGTCCGCCGCTTCGAGCGCGTCCCCCCTGCGATCTCCCTCCGGCGTGCTGGCGTAGCGTTTCTCCCCGTCGCTCAGGAAATTCACGCAATACAGCGGCTCGGCGCCGGTGCGGCGGCAAAAGTCCACGAATTCCGCGGTGCCGACCCGGTTGGTTTCCCTGCCGCCCCAGACATAATTCCGCATCCAGGGTCGCCGGGCGGGAGGCCCCACCCCCTCGCGCCATTTGTAGTAGCGGCTGAACAAGCCCCCGTAGCGCAGGCAGTCGGGGGCAAGACTTCGGGTCGTTTCAACGAAATCCCTGCGCCAGTCATCCCGCGCGTAATCCCAGGCTGCTTCCACCGAACTGTCGGTGACGCCCAGCGGCTCCATGAACTGCATGTAGAGCAGCCGCGAAATCTCGAATTGGGGAGCCGGGTCCAGAATCAACGCGCTGCCCGAACGGGCCGCGTCGTTCTGCTGCGATTGGGCGAGGGCTCCGAGTTCTTTGGCCAGCATCAAGCCGGCTGCCAGGGTGCCGGATTGTTTGATAAAATCCCGACGCTTCATATTGTCATGGCCGTGGGCAGGGGTATGCGTTGGCCGCGCGGCCGCACCGCCGTGTCCTGACCACCGGGCGATTCTTAAGGGGCTGCCACCCTTTTGCAACCCTTGGTTGGGTGCCTCGGGCGCGGGGCCAAGCCGGGTCCGACTGCCGCGCCAGCCAGAGACTGATCGAAGGGTTCATCGAACCGCTTGCCGTGAAGGGTGAGGGAAGATTACCTTCGGCGCGTCACAGGTCCCGGATTCAAATGCAAGACTACGTTGGCATCGAAATTGGCGGCACGAAATTGCAGTTGTTGCGGGCAAACGAACGGGGCGAAATTCAGGAGGCCTGCCGGTTGGGGGTCAAATCCGTCGAGGGCGCCGGCGCGATTCGGACCGAGATCGAGCGGGTTCTGCCCCGGCTGCTGGGCCCCGGCAGGGTGGCGGCGATTGGGGTGGGCTTTGGCGGCCCGGTGGACTGGAAAACGGGCCGTATCCGCCGCTCCCACCAAGTGGAAGGGTGGTCGGAATTCGACCTTGGGGCGTGGCTCAAACATCTGGCCGGAATTCCGGTTTTCGTGGATAACGACGCCAACGTCGCCGCCTTGGGAGAGGCCGTGCGGGGAGCGGGCGCCGGCTGCAGCCCCGTGTTTTACGTGACCTTGGGCAGCGGGGTGGGGGGCGGCTTGGTGGTGGACGGGCGCATTTACCACGGCCAGCCGCCCGGCGAAGCCGAAATCGGCCATGTGCGGTTGGATCGCTCCGGCACCATTGTGGAGAACCGCTGTTCCGGCTGGGCGGTGGACGCGAGGATTCGCGAACTGAAGTCCCGGCACCCCGACTGCCCTCTTGCGCGCCTGGCGGGTGAAACCGTTGGAGGTGAAGCGCGGCACCTCAGGCCCGCGCTGGACCGGCAGGACCCTGTCGCATGGCAAATCCTGCGTGAAACCGCCGAAGACCTTGCTTTTGCGCTTTCGCACGTGACGCACCTTGTTCATCCCGAAATCATTATTCTGGGCGGGGGCTTGAGCCTGGTGGGCGAACCGCTGCGCGCCGCGGTGGAGGCGGCGCTGCCGGAGTTTGTGATGGACGCCTTTGGCGACGGACCGCGCGTGGCCTTGTCCGGGCTGGGGCAGGACGCCGTACCCGTTGGCGCCCTGGAGCTGGCTCGAGGCCGCCTGCACGCTCAACCCTGCCAAAAGGGCTGACATCCGCCGCCCGGTCGCCTATGTTTTGACGGATGAACGAGTGGATTGGCAGTTATTTGAAAGGGCAGCACGCCGCGCTGGATAGCATCCCTGCCGAAGCAGTGGCGCGCCTGATAGAAACCCTGCGAGCCGCCCTGAAGCAAGACCGGCAGATTTTCGTCTTCGGCAACGGCGGCAGCGCCGCCAACGCCTCTCACTTTGCCACGGACCTTGGGAAATCGGCTTCCGACAAGGTTGGCAGGCGGTTTCGCGTGCTTTCGCTTAATGACAACGTGAGCTGGCTCACCGCGTTGGGCAACGACTATGCCTATGACGAGGTGTTCGTCGGCCAGCTCCGCAACTACGCCCGGCCGGGGGATATCGCGCTTTCTCTCAGCGTGAGCGGCAACTCTCCCAACTGCGTCAAAGCGCTGGAGTGGGCAAGGGAAAACGGTCTGGTGACGGTCGCGTTGGTGGGCGCCAAGCGCGGGAGGATGGCCGAAATCGCCCAACAAGTCATCGTCATCAACGATACGCATTACGGTCGGGTGGAGGACGCCCAGATGGGCATCTGCCATCTCCTCTGTTACGCCTTTGTGGAGCACCCCGAGTGGGCCGCTTGATTTGGTCCCAGGCGCCGATTTGACATTGACCGTGAGACGGGCCGACGCACCCGCCGCCATCCACCTTTGCCCGGGCGCCCGGGCGGCGCGGAGGCTCCCGAGCTTGCAGGGGGTCCCGCGGGCCCTTAGCATGCCGCATCCTTGTGAAGCCACTGAATGTCCATACGTTTAAGTTGACTGAGGGCCAGGCAGCCGCGCTGCGCGCCTGGCTGGATGCGCACGGCTACCGCTTTCGCGAAGTCCCGCACGCCCGTTTTGCCGCCGAGGGGGAGAAGGTCAACGTGGTCTTTTATGAAAGCGGCAAACTGGTGATACAGGGAAAGAAAGCGCAGGAATTTGTCGAGTTCGTGCTGGAGCCCGAAATTCTCAAGGAAGCGCGCCTGGGCTATGAAGCGGTTCACAATCCCGAGCTGCTCCTCCCGCGGTTGGGGGTGGATGAGAGCGGCAAGGGCGACTTTTTCGGGCCCCTGTGCATCGCGGGCGTGTACGTGAACGAGGCCGTCATCAAGGCTTGGAAAGATGCCGGCATTCGGGATTCCAAGAGCATCTCCAGCGACAACCGCATTCGGGAGCTGGCGGAGCTCATTCGGGGCACGCCGGGCTGCGTCACCACCGTGGTGCCCATTGGCAACGAAGCTTACAACCGGCTTTACAGCAGCATGGGCAGTGTCAACAGCCTCCTGGCTTGGGGCCATGCCCGCGCCATCGAGAATCTCATGGGGCTCAAGGACAAGCTCAACCCGCCGCCCGTGCGCGCCATCAGCGATCAGTTTGCGGCCAACAAAGAGACGGTGGCCAAAGCCCTGATGGTTCTGGGGCGCGGCATCGAGCTGGTGCAACGGCACCGGGCGGAGGAAGATGTCGCGGTGGCGGCCGCCTCGATTCTCGCGCGTCACGAGTACGTGACACGCTTGCATCGCCTCGAGAAGGAGTTCGGCATGAAGTTGCCCAAGGGGGCTTCCGCAGCCGTGGACGAAGCCGCCCGAAAATTCGTTGCCGAACATGGAGCGGACAAGCTGGCCAAGGTTGCCAAATTGCACTTCCGAACCGCGTTGCGGGCGCAGGGGCTGCCCGAGCCGCCGCGCGTCCCCTGGCGCGGGACCCCCAAGTCGCGGGTTTGACGAACCGGAGAGCAAAAGTTTTTCGTGGCCAGCGGGGTGAGGTTTCGTATGTTCTGCAGGCAGAATGAAACGAGCGTATCTGCTGTTCAGCATGGTTATGGTCCTCGGCACGGTCGCGATTCGTGGCGCACAATCTCCGGTTGCTTTCCCGCTTTGGCCCGACGGGGCGCCCGGGGCGCTTGGCACCAGCGACAAGGACATTCCCACACTCACCCCCTGGCTTCCGGAGCCTGAGACGGCCACGGGAGCGGCGATTGTGATCTGCCCGGGCGGCGGCTATGCGGGACTCGCCAGCCATGAAGGCGCCGATTATGCGCGCTTCTTGAATGAACAGGGCATTGCGGCGTTTGTGCTGAAATACCGGCTGGGGTCCGCGGGCTATCGCCATCCGGTTATGTTAAACGATGCGGCTCGGGCGGTTCGGACGGTGCGGGCCCGGGCAGTCGAATGGAAGGTGAATCCCGGGCGCATCGGCATCATGGGCTCCTCCGCCGGCGGCCACCTTGCCTCGACGCTGCTCACGCACTTCGATGCCGGCCGTCCGGACGCCTCGGACCCGATCGAACGCCAGAGTTCGCGTCCGGACTTCGGCATCCTCTGCTACCCGGTCATCACCCTGGGCGAATTCACCCACCAAGGGTCCAGGAATAACCTGCTCGGGCCCAATCCGGCGGCCGATTTGGTCCGGCTCCTTTCAAACGAGCTTCAAGTCACCCCTCAAACGCCGCCCTGTTTTCTGTGGCACACGTGGGAAGACAAGGTGGTGGCGGTCGAGAACGCCCTTCAGTTCGCCGAAGCCCTGCGCAAGGCGGGCGTGCCTTTTGCCTTTCACCTGTACCAAAAAGGGCCGCATGGCCTTGGCCTTGGCTCGCGTGATTGGGACCCCGCCAGGCGCCATCCCTGGACAACCAACCTGGTCTTCTGGCTGAGGGAAAACGGCTGGGCGCGCTAACCGCTTGCGGCTGGCTGCGGCTGGAAAACGATGAGACTTAGCGGCGGGAGGGTGAAGAGGGCGGAATGGGCAAAGCCGTGTGAGGCCACAGCCTGAGCCTGCACGCCGCCCAGGTTGCCGACTCCGCTGCCTCCGTAAATTCCGGCGTCACTGTTCAGCACCTCGCGCCACCAGCCACCCTGGGGGAGCCCGAGCCGGTAGCCGTAGCGAATCACCGGCGTCAGGTTCAGGATGACCATCGTCCGGTCCGTTCCGTCACTGCGCTGTCGGATGAAGGAGAACACGCTCTTCTCCGCGTCCGAGCAATCCACCCAGCGGAAACCTTCGTGATCGTAATCCGCTTCCCACAAGCCGGGATGCGCCTGGTAGAGCCGGTTCAAGTCCTGCGCGAACCGCTGAACGCCGCGATGATACGGCCCCGCCTCCAGCAGGGGCCAGGCAACTTCCCCGTTCGCGTTCCATTCCTCGCGCTGCCCCAATTCCCCCCCCATGAACAGCAGTTTCTTGCCCGGGAAAAACCATTGGTATCCCAGCAGCGCGCGCAAGTTCGCAAACCGCCGCCAGTCGTCGCCCGGCATCCGGCCGAGCAGCGAGCCTTTGCCGTGCACCACTTCATCGTGCGACAAAGGCAGAATGAAATTCTCGTGGTGGTGGTAGAGCATGGCAAAGGTCAGGTCGTTCTGGTGATGCTTCCGGTACACCGGATCCCGCCGGAAATAATTCAGCGTGTCGTGCATCCAGCCCATGTTCCACTTGAACGAGAATCCCAGCCCCCCCAGGTAAGGCGGCCGTGTCACTTGCGGCCAGGCGGTGGATTCCTCGGCAATCGTCATCACGCCCGGGAATTCGGTGTGGGTGATGTGGTTGAAAGTCCGCAGAAATTCGATGGCCTCGAGGTTCTCCCGTCCCCCATACTGGTTGGGGATCCACTCGCCGGGCTTGCGTGAATAGTCGAGGTAAAGCATGGAGGCCACGGCATCCACCCGCAGGCCGTCAATGTGGAACCGATCGCACCAGTAGAGCGCGTTGGCCAGGAGGAAATTCGCAACCTCGTGTCGTCCGTAGTTGAAGATCAGCGTTCCCCAATCCTGGTGCGCCCCCTTGCGCGGATCCTCGTGCTCGTAGAGCGCCGTCCCGTCAAACCGCGCCAGGGCCCAGTCATCCCGCGGAAAATGCGCCGGCACCCAGTCAATGATGACGCCAATCCCCGCCTGGTGCAGCTTGTCCACCAGATACTGGAAATCCTCCGGCGTCCCGTAGCGGCTGGTCGCCGCATAAAAGCCCGTGACCTGGTATCCCCAGGAGGGATAGAAGGCGTGCTCCGCCACGGGGAGAAACTCCACGTGGGTGAAGCCCATCTCCCGCAGATATTCGACCAGCGGTTCGGCCAGTTCCCGGTAGCCCAGCGACTCGCCCATGCTCTTTTTCCGCCAGGAACCCAGGTGCATTTCGTAAATGCTCACCGGTCCCCGGAGGGGATTCGCTTGCCGGCGCCGCGCCAACCAGGCCTCGTCCCCCCATTCATACTTCCGCGTGTTCCACACAATCGCTGCGTTTTTCGGAGCCACTTCGAAAAAGAATCCATACGGATCCGTTTTCAGGCTGACGGCGCCGTGACAATCCCGGATTTCGAACTTGTAATGCATCCCCTCGCACACTCCCGGGATGAAAATCTCCCAAACGCCCGAGGAGCCAAGCGAGCGCATCAGGTGGCAGCGCCCATCCCAGCCGTTGAAATCACCGACCACACTCACCCGCTGGGCGTTGGGGGCCCACACGGCAAAACTGGCCCCCGAAACCCCGTCCAGAGTCCGCAACTGGGCGCCCAGTTTTTCGTAAATCCGGCGTTCGTCCCCCTTGCCGAACAAATACAGGTCCCCCTCTCCCAAGGTGGGGAGGAACGAGTAGGGATCGCGGCTCCGGCGCACATTCCCCTGCCGGTCGGTAATGACCAGATCATAAGCGTACACCCGCGTGGCGGCGGTGGTGACACCCTCGAAAACATCCGTCCTGCCCAGGCGCTTGAGTTTGAGGACCGGTTTGTCCTTCTCATGCACCGGCTGCATTTCGACTCGGGCGGCTCCGGGCGCCAAGGCGCGGCCGACCAACCCCTTGCCTTCATCCAGCGGATGCATCCCCAGCAGGGCGTGGGGCGAGCGATTCCGCAACTGCACCAAACTCGCCAGTTCTTCCTGTGTCAGCAGCATGGTGACTTCAGGGTAGCCGCCTCGCGAAAAAATGCACCACAAAACGCGGGGCACTCCCGGTGGGCAAAGCCGGGAATCGGCTTACCCGACGCGATGCCGCCCCAGCGCGCCAAACACGGCCTGGAAGTTCTGCTCCACTTGAACCACCAGCTCTTCGATGGGCAGCCCGCGAAGCTCCGCCGCGAAAAGGTAAACCGCCCTCAGATTGGCGGGATGATTGATCACCTTCCCCGTGGCGGCATCCGTCAGAGGGTAAACGGTGCGCGAGGGGGGAAGGCACTGATCCGGCGCGTCGGTCTCGATCAAGAGCCGCTCCAGGGGGACGGCTCGCAGAGCCTCCCGCTGGCGTTCCTTTCGCTCGTGCGCAAAGTAACCGGGCAATGAGAAGTAGGCGCCCAGCCGCGCCAGCTCGGGTATCATTTCCTTCGGGCCCCCAAACGAATGCAGGACAAAGCCGCAGCGGGGGCGCGGTCCGGCCCGGAGCAGCTCCAGCAACCTGCCCCAGGCTTGAAGACAATGAATGCTGACCGGCAGGTCGCGTTCCGCCGCGATTCGGAGTTGCGCGACAAACACTTCCTCCTGCGCGACAATATCATGCGGTTGGATCCAGCGATCCAGCCCGATTTCCCCGACGGCGGCGGGCATTGCATCGAGGAATTCGCCCAACCTTTCGCGCCATGCAGGGCTTCTTTCGCCCACGTACCACGGGTGGTAGCCGAACGAGGGCAGCACCGCCGGGCTGGCGCGGGCCAGTTCCAGAACCCGCGGCCAATCCGCTTCGCAGGACCCATTTACCACCATTTGGGTGACTCCTTCCCGTGCCAGGGCTGCCAGAATCTCCGGCAGAAAAGGAGTCAGCCGCTCGTCCTGCAAGTGGTTGTGCGCATCGTAGAGCCTCAGACAGGACTTCTCCGGCTGCGGGGGCGCCTCCGGCCTGCTCTGGAGATGGGTGCTCAATCGCCTCCCTTCCGCTTGGCCGCGCCCGGTTGCGGGAATGCAACGAGCGGCGGCCGCCGCTTAAATCTGCAAGTCCTTCAGGTAGCGAATCTGCTTCTTGAGGGCCTCCGCGCGCCCGGCTTTTTCAAGTTTGCCGAGCGACTCGTCCTCGACGCAGAGGTCGCCCCGGTAACCGGCCCGGCGCAGAATCTCAATCACCCGCTTGAAGTCTATATCCCCCTCGTAAATGGGGCAGTTGTATTTCCCGTACTCCCAGCCCATCTCGCGTTTGACATTTCGTTTGTCCTCGGGATAGCGGATGCTCTTGCAGTGGGTGTGAACAGCGCGGGGCGCAAATCGTTCGTAAAGGGCGTACACCTCGCTCAGCGGATGACCCCACCAATAGAAATTTGCCACATCCAGGGTCAGACCGAGTTTGTCCGAACCCACGCCGTCGAAGAGTTTCTCCAGGAAGGCGGGGTCATTGGTGATTTTGCCATGGTTCTCCACGCCGTAGCGAATGGGGGTGTCGGCGGCCAGCTCGCAGAGCTTCTTGCAGGCCTCGATGGCGAACGGCAGGAACGAGTCGCCGCTGAGCTTGCGCGGCACCACGTCAATGCGAATGACCCCCACCCCCAGCCGCCGGGCCGCCTTGACCAGCCGGCGAGCCCATTCCAGCTCCTCTTCGAGCCGCTCATCCAGGTGGTTGGCCATCATGAAGGCGGCAATTCGGCAGCCGCTGCCGGCCAGGTCTGTCTCAAGCGTCGCCAGGTCCGCTTCCGTCGCCAGCGAATATTTCCGGCTGGGATGGAACAACGCTTCGCAGGCGAGGCTCGGCGCCACGTTGACCTCAAGGACCTCGGCGCCGAGTCGTCTGGCCGCGCTCCAGCAATCGGCCGTGCCGGCGTGCTGGAGGTGCGAATCCCGGCAGCCCACCGGCCAGCGCGGTGGCTCGGCGGCCAGCAGCGGGACCGGCAGGGGAGACAAAGCCGCGAGCGCGGTGGTGCCCGCGGCGGCATGGATGAAGGCGCGCCGGGAGACCCGAAAGCGAGACTTTTTTCCCATGACGCTACTCCTTCACCTCGAGCGCGGGGAACCTGGCGTGAGGCTCCTTTTGGTACCAGTAAGCCACGGAAGCAATGTCGTCTTCCAGCGGCAGGTAGCGCCCGCCCGACTGCCAGCCCAGCGCCTGGATGGTGACCTTGAGGTCCTTCTCGAAACGGATGGGGTCCACGATATGCCAGCGGTAAAGCCCGAACTGCTGGCCCACCTCGTAAATCTTGTCCGGCGGCAACACCTGCGGCAGCCCGCTGTACGGCGTCGAAAAGACCTGATATTTCTTCGTCTCCCGATTCTCGAAGTTGTAGGAACCGCAAAAGTAGTCTTCGGTCCCGGTGCCGCAAATGGTCGGCCACTCCTTGTCGCCATCCATATAGAACTTGATCTCGCCCTCGCCCCACCAGCCCGGGCTGTGGACCCGCCAGGCCAGATAGGTCCCCACATAATGCCCCTGCCCGCGGATGCCCTCCACAATCGTGTAGAGCCCTTTTTGCCGGAGTGGTTGTTCCTGGCGGAACTGCGCGTGGAAATAGGCGGCGTCCCGCGGCACCGAGGTGAGGGTGTAATTGATTTGGTAATAAAGCACCATGTCCTTGCCATCGGTATTCTCCATGGTGATGCGGGCTGATTTGCGGAACGGCATCTGCCAGTAACAATTAAAAGCACTGCCAGGATTCACGCACACGGCCAGCGAGTCAATCTGGCAATACTTCCCCCAGCCGCAGGCGAAAAAGTCGCCCACCGGACACTCGACTGACGGCTCGGTTTCACCATCCCAATAGAAGCGGAGGATCGAGCGGCGCCAGTTGCCGGTCGGCGTCATCCAGATTTGCTGGATGATGCCGGGCCCTTTGATTTCGGCGAGGGTGAACGTGGTTTTGGCCGGGATTCTGACCGAGGGCGAAACCTTCCATCCCTGGCCCAAATCGCGCGCGGCATTCTTGCCCGTCCCTTCTGTCGCCATCCCGGCTTTGCCCTTCTCTCCCGTAAAATTCTCGGGACTGATGGACCGCGATTTGGCTTTGGAGACCCGGTAGAGGTTGCCAAGACCGGGATTCAGGGCGCTGTCCGCCGCCGGCACGGAGTGGGTAAGGCCGGCGCCGGCAATCGCGACGGTGAGTGCAAAAACGAGCGTTTTGTTCATTTGAAGGCGTCAGGTTTGTTAATGCGTTGCGTTTCGGGCCCCCCACGCGGCGGCGCGGAGGCACAGCCAAGCTAGGGTCCCCATGGGCAGTCTGCAAGCCGGGAAAAATGCTTCTGGAGGAGACCTGCGGGGGCGGCATCCCTCGCCTCCGCCAACGGCCATCAAGGTTTGTGGCCGCCGCGGCACCGGCCTGGCGCGCCGTTCCCTCAGTCCGCCGACCCAAACACCCGCCGCCAAAGGTGCAACAGCCGCAGTGCGTAGTGTTCGTAGCTGGTGAGCACCCGGCCGTGTGCCAGCGCCTCATGCACGGCGCGCAAGGTCATGGAAAAATCCAGGTCATGCAGCGGACGGTTGCGCAACAGCCGGTTTTTCCACCGCTGTTCGTCCGTGATTTCCTCAATGGTTTCGGCGGCGCCGGGCCGGAACGAGATGCCCCATTCGTCCCGGCGGATGAATCCCTCCGCCTCGCCCTTGGCCTCGAACCACTCGTCGCACAACAAAAGACAAACCGAGCGGCTGGCATGGGTTCCCAACCGGTAAAACACCAGCCGCTGGTCCAGCTCGGCGAAATAGTCGTACGCCAGGCGCTCCGCCTGTGGCGGCGGCGGGGTGAAGCGGGTTTGGAAGCCGAGACGGAAGCCGCCCGGCGCCTCCGGCGCTTTTTCAAAGCAGAGGTTCTCCTCGAAAATCCAGAGGCACTCGTCGGGAAATTTTCGATCGGCCAGCACGCTTTTCCACGCGCCCAACGCGGTCTCAAACCCGGGCCGCTCAAATCGAGCTTTTGCATCCATAGGCTTCAGGGCATAGGGTGGACCAACCGCGGCTGTGGCGTCAACCCGCATTGAGCCACTTGACGAACTCCCGAATCCCCGCCTCGATGGGCACGGCGGGCTGGTAGGCGAGTTGTTGCCGCGCTTTCGAGACATCCGCGCACGTCAGCGGCACATCGCCGGGCTGGAGCGGTTGCGCGTCAATGATGGCTTTCTTGCCCAGCGCCTCCTCCAGCAGCTCAATCAACCGCCGCAAGGTCACCGTCCGGGACTCGCCCAGATTGAAAATCTCGTAGCCAAACTCGCGCTCGGTGCAGGCCAGCACCCCTTGGAGAATATCGCTGATGTAGGTGTAATCCCGGGCGGTGGACCCGTCGCCAAACACCGGGATCGGTTTGCCCTCGCGAATCAACCGGGCGAATTTGTGGATCGCCAGGTCCGGCCGCTGCCGCGGTCCATACACGGTGAAAAACCGCAACATGACAATGTCGAGGCGGTAAACATGATGATAAACATGCCCGAGGGCCTCGCACGCCAGTTTGCTTGCCGCGTAGGGGGAAATGGGCTGAAAAATCGGATCCGCCTCCGAAAATGGCACCTTCGAGTTGATGCCGTAAACCGATGAGGACGAAGCCAGGATGAGCTTTTTGACGCCGTGCCGCCGCGCCGCCTCCAAGACGTTGACCGTGCCCTCGACATTGACCCGCTGGTAGAGGGCGGGCGCCTCGAGACTTGGCCGCACGCCGGCCCGCGCCGCCAGGTGAATGACCTGGTCAAAAGCCACGTCTCCAAAGAGCTCCTCCAGAACCTCGGGGTCGGTGATGTCGCCCTGCACGAACTCGAAGGGCCGCGCCAAGGCCTGCAAATCGCGAAGATTCCTCCGCTTGAGCGCGGGGTCATAAAAGGAGTTCAAGTCGTCCAATGCCCAAACCGCATGGCCGCGAGCCAGGAGTTGCTCGCACACATGCGACCCGATAAACCCCGCGCCGCCCGTAACCAGGAAATTCATGTCAACGCCTTCACCGGCACAACCGCTTCGGCGATCCTTGTTTGCCCGCTCCTGGCTCCAACGGGGCGGGCGAACCCTGCCCTCCGCATCTTCCGCTCAACCGGCGCCGTTAACTGAAGACCGGGCATCTCCATGGCGAGGCCTTTTGAACTGCATCCGGCGGTTCCCCGCTCCAGCGCGTTATTGCACCGGGGCGTTGGTCGCCGGGGGAGCGTTGGTGCGCGGGGGGAGCACGCGGACCGAGCCGTCGGACATGATCTCGACATTCAGATCGTAGGTCGGTTTGGGCTTGGGCGGGGGCGGGAAACCCTGCATCAGCTTGGTGGCCCCTTTCTGGTCAGGATCGGAGAACAGACCGCGTCGAATCCACTCGATGCGGCGCGCGATGGACAACTCTTCTTTCAACTTGGCCACCTGGGCGCGCAGAATGGCCAAATCATTGAACTGGCGCTCCAATTCGGCCTTTTCATTCATCAGCCGCTTCAGCTCCGCCTGCAGAAACGCTTTGTCGCCTTCCGAGGCGGCCAGCTTCTTCTCGGTTTCCGCAATCTGCGCCGTCAAATTGGTAATGGCTGCGCTCAAATCCAGCGCCTGTTTGTCCAGGGCCTGGTTTTGGCTTTGCAACTCGCTGATCTTGGTGTCGCGTTCGGCCACCTTTCGGGCCATCTCCTCCTGCGTCGCCTTGAGCGTCGCCTCCGTCGAGGCGAGGGAGGTCGAGACCTGCACAAAGCGGTTGCTCAAGTCGGTGTAGGCCTCCGAAAACTGCTTGCGGGTTGCCGCGAGGTCCTGCTCCAAGGTGGCATTGACCTTCCGCTGGTCTTCCAGGCTCCCCCGCGTCTCGACCCAGCTATTGGACAGGCTGTAAATCGCATTGGCATCGGTCTTCTGCTGTTCCGCCGCCTTTTTCTTGGTGCTGATCAGCATGACGCCGAGTCCAAGACAGACAACGATTAATATAATGATCCCAATTTGGTTTTTCATACCGATTTCCCAGCATGCCGTCTGGCGTGCCTTTTGGCAAGCCCCATGCGCCCCCCGCCGCTGGGCTGCGCGCTGGCGTCTTGATAAAACCGCTGGTGGCTCTAAATTGAGGCATGAAGTTGCCACGCGAAGTGCCGGTGATGACGCTGCCCAACGCCATTCTGTTTCCACAGGCGTTGCTGCCGTTGTTCATCTTCGAGCCGCGATACCGGCTGATGCTCGCCGAGACGCTGCGCACGCATCGGATGTTCGCCGTGGCCATGCAAAAACGCGGGGCTTCCCGCGAAACCCCCGCCGCCGTCGCAGGCTTGGGCCTCATCCGGGTGGCCGTCAGCCATCCGGACGGGACTTCGCACCTGATTCTGCAGGGCGTGGTTCGGGTGGAGCTGGGGCCGGCGGTTCACTACAAGCCGTACCGGGTGCACCGGATTCGGCCCTTGCGGGCGCCGCCGCGCGACGACGTGCGCGTGGATGCCCTGCTGGCCAAAGTGCGGGAATTGCTCCAGGAACGCATCGAACTGGGCCTGCCGTTTCCCTTCCCCGTCATGTCGCCGCAAAAGATCGAGTCGGACCCCGTGGCGCCCCCCGGCTTCTCGCCCCAGGAGATTCTCGGATACCTGCACTCGATCAATGATCCCGAGCAGGCCGCGGACCTGGTTTCGTGCGCGGTGCTGCCGGGGGCGCCGGAACGTCAGGCCATTCTGGAAACCGTGGACGTGGAGGTTCGCCTGCGCCGATTGATTCAGTTTTTGCTGCTGGAAATCCGCAAGCAGCGCAAGCGCAAACCTTGAGCCCGGCGTGGCCGGCTACTTGGCCTCAGTCTTGAGGGGGGGGATGTCCCGGCGGCAGCGCGGCGTTTTCTTCGGTCTCCCGCGGTTTGAGTTTCTCGTCGAGGATTTCCAGGCCGGCTTCCTTGCGCAGTTTCGCCAGGTAGTCCGGCATGTCCTTTTGGACCGCCTGGTTCTTGAGGTAGTCGCGGATGTTGGAGGATACCTTGGCCAGTTCCACCACCTTGGCGGGAATCTTCTCGTGCAGTTTGATAATGTGGTAGCCGAACTGGGTGGTCACGATGTCGCTGATTTCACCCGGCTTCAGCGCAAAGGCCGCAGCCTCGAACTCCGGCACCATCTGGCCGCGCGGGAAGGTGTATTCTCCCCCCTTGTCCTTCGAACCCGGGTCCTCGGAAAATTCCTTGGCCAGTTTGGCGAAATCCTCGCCGGCCCGGGCGCGCTTGAGCAGTTCCTCCATCTGCCTCCGCTTCGCGGCTTTTTGCTCGGACGGGAGTTCGCCCGCCTCGCTGCGCGTGCTCAAGAGGATATGGCTGGCGCGAACCGACTCCGGCTGCTCGAACTTGGACGGGTTGTCGTCGTAGAACTTCTTGATGTCCGCGTCCGTGACCGACACCTTCAACTCGCGTTCCAGGACGGCTTCGGCGGTCAATTCTTCGGTCATCTGCTTGCGCACTTCCTCCAGGTCCGTGCCCACCGCCTTGAGCTGCCGCACCAGGTTCTCCTCCGAGCCCGCGCGGGTGGTAATCTCCTCGAGCCGCTTGCTGGTGTTTTCCTTGCCCTTGGCCTTGTCCTGGTCGGTGGCTTTGGCCAGCAGAAGCTGGATGCTGACCAGGCGGTCCAGGAGCTGGCGTTCGAGCAGATTGGCGTGCTCCGGGGGGATGGTCTGATTCCGGGCGGCGGCGGAGCTCTTGACGCGAATCACCGCTTCATCGAGCTGGCTGCGCTTGATTTCGAATCCTTTGGCCCGGGCCACCACGGGGTCCGCAAAGAGCGATCCGCCCGCGGGCTTGGCGGCTTCCGCCGCGAGGGAGCCGGTGGCCACGCATCCGGCGGCGAGGATCAGGGCCTTGGACAATAAAACAGATTTCATAAGCATAGTGGGCTATTATACCCACCTCCTACAGTTTGACCACATTTAGATTGCGGATGTCGGGATCCTTTTCCAGTTGAGCCAGAACCTCGGGGGGCGGGACACTGTCCAGGTTGAGGACGGTGAGGGCGTTCCCCCCGGCGGTATCGCGGGTGAGGCTCATGCTGGCGATGTTGACCTTGTGCTGCCCCAGCAGGGTGCCCAGATAACCCACGATGCCCGGCCGGTCCTTGTTCTCCAGCAGCATGACCACTCCCGAAGGAACAATCTCGGTCGGCTGGCTCAACAGCCGCACAATGCGCGGATTGTCTGGCGAACCGAAGAACGTCCCCCCCGCGGAAATGACCTTTTCGTCACCGCGAAACACCTGGACATGCAGCCATTCGTTGAAGGTGACGGGCTCGTTCGAGCGTTTTTCTTCGACCGTCAGACCCAGGGTCGAGGCAATGCTCCGAACGTTGACGTTGTTGAGTTCCTTGACCGAGGCGCGGGAGAGGAATCCAAGGAGGATGGCCCGGGTGATGGGGTCTATGTTGGGCAGGTCCTGCGCTTTGCCGCCGTAAGTAATGTGCAGGCGGTCCACCTGCGCCGGCGCTAGCTGCGACAACAGCCGCCCCAATTTCTCGCCGAGGTTGAGATAGGGCCGGATTTGCTCGTAGGTTTTGGCGTCGAGATAGGGCAGATTCACCGCATTGCGGACCTCGCCCGTGAGCAGGTAGGCCGCGATGACCTCGGCGACTTCGATGCCGCACTTTTCCTGGGCCTCGTGCGTGCTGGCTCCCAAGTGCGGGGTGAGCGTGATGGCGGGATGCTTCCGGAACGGGTGTTCGGCGGGCAACGGTTCCGTGGCGAACACGTCCAGCGCGGCGGCCGCGACCTTGCCTGAATCCAGGGCGGCCAGGAGATCGTTCTCCACGACGATCTCTCCCCGGGCGCAGTTCACGATGCACACCTTGGGCTTCATCCTGGCAAAGGCGGCGGCGTTGAGCATCCCGCGGGTCTGGTCCGTGACCGGCATGTGCACGGTAATGAAGTCGGCACTCCGGTAAACCTCGTCCAGGTCGCTCGCCAGAGTCACCCCCAGCGATTTGGCGCGGGCCTCGCTCAGGAAGGGGTCATAGCCGATGACCTTCATGCCAAAAGCAATCGCGCGTTTGGCAACCTCGGTGCCGATGCGGCCCAACCCCAACACGCCCAGCGTCTTGCCGGCCAGCTCGGTGCCCTGGAATTGCTTCCGATCCCATTTGCCCGCCGCCATCGAAGCGGCCGCTTGCGGCACTTTGCGCGCCAGGCTCAACAGCATGGCGAAGGACAGCTCCGCGGTGGACACCGTGTTGCCCCCGGGAGTGTTCATCACCACCACGCCGTGCTGGGTCGCCGCTTCCACATCCACATTATCCACTCCCACCCCCGCCCGCCCCACCACTTTCAACGCCGACGCGGCTTCGATGACTTTTCGAGTCACCTTCGTTTCGGACCGCACCACCATGGCGACCACGTCGCCCACCACGGGCAATAATTCCGCCTCGGAAAGTCGCTTGGGCAAAACGACCACCTCGAATTCCGGCCGCTGCTGCAGCAGGGCGATTCCCTTCGGAGACACCGGGTCACAGACAAGAATTTTCATAAAAAGCACGAAATCCTAGGACATCACCGGGCCGAGGTCAAACCGTGAAAAAGGTCCCTGATCGGCGGATAAGGAGGTGAAGAAGCGGAAGAAAGTGTGGTGGGGCTGCATTTTTTGCTTGCATTTGTTATAGATATATGGTCTATATGCGGCATGCCTGCACGTCTGCCGATCCAAGCCAAAAGCCCCTTCCGC
>JARKQH010000079.1 GCA_029974925.1 Verrucomicrobiota bacterium | reverse complement strand
CCGGACACCGGCAGCGTCCGGGTCAGGTCCGAATTGTAGTTGGCGTAGGCGGCGGCGACGTCGAGGAGCAGAAGCTGGCCGGCGCGGCAGGTCTGGTCGTTCTGGATGTAGTGCAGAACGCAGGCGTTGGGGCCGCTGGCGATGATGGGGTTGTAAGCAAAGGTCGCCCCCCGCCGGATGAATTCCCGGGCGAATTCGGCCTCCAGCTCGAGCTCTTTGACGCCGGGTTTGACTTTGCGGCAGGCGCGCAGGAAGCCGGCCTTGGTAATGGCGCAAGCCTGCCGGATCACCTCGACCTCGAGCTCGGTTTTGACCGCCCGGAGGCGGTGGAGCAGGGGCGCCAGGCGGCAGTAGTGGTGGAGGGGATAGCGGGCCTGGGTTTGACGGATGAAACGGGCGTCGCGGGATTCGACCTCGATCACCGCGCGCTTGTGTTCGTTGGTGTTGAGAAACACGTGCTCGCATTCGCACATGAGGCGATGGAACAGGGCCGGAAATTCCGACAACCACTCGACCCGCTTGATTCCCGAAAGACCGGCCGCCTCGGCTTTGGTCAGCTTGTGCCCCTCCCAGGTCGCAATCAGATCGTTGGTTTCCCGCAGGAACAGGATTTCCCGCATGTTCTCCTCGTGCGCATCGGGGTAGAGCAACAGGATGGTTTCCTCCTGGTCCACCCCGCAGAGGTAAAACAGGTCGGAGTTCTGGCGAAACGGCAGGGTGCCGTCGGCATTGGTGGGCGGGATGTCGTTGGCGTTGAGAACGACCAGCGAATTGGGCGGAAGCAGCCGCGCAAGGTTTGCGCGGTGCTCAACAAACATCTCGGATTTAAGCGCGCGATATCGCATGCGCGCATCCTAGGGCAATTGGCCGGAGGTGGGAAGGTGAGAAAGCGCGCAGGGAACTTGCGGAAAACCAGACCGCCCGCCGATCACGCAAAGGCCGGGGCGGCCAACTCGGAGCTTCACTTGGGGCGCGGGGTAAGGCGCCGGGGGAGGGGGACCGCGCTAAAATTCTAGGACTGACCCCGCGGGAGGCGGGCGAGGCGGATTTTTTCGTAGGGGCTTGCTTCGCCGCACTCGTAGGCGCAGAGAATGGTGCCGTCGGGCAGGCACGCCAGGCCCGAGTAGGCCGCGGGACCGGCGTGGAGGGTGACGCTTTCCGGCCAGGTCTTCGCCTCGTCGTAGCTGAAGCGCAGGGTCAGGTTCATCCGTTTGAGGCTGGCGGGATTGGAAAACAGGATGAGACCCCGCTGGCCGGGTCCGGGCCAGGTGGCCCGCAGGAGACTGGCCTGGCAAACCGGCTCGAGGAGAACCGGGTCGAGTTTGACGGGCGACCAGGTGAGGCCGCCGTCGCGGCTGGTGGCAAGGGCGCGCCGGTTCTTGTTGTGATAGGAGCGCATGTTGTGGAGCAAGGTGCCGTCGGCCAGCTCGACCAGCGTGGATTCGTTGGTCTTTTCCTCCTCAATCCCCCCCAGTTTCCAGGTCTGGCCGCGGTCGTCGGAGTAGATGACGTGGGCGCGATAGGGGTGATGGTTCGTATCGGAATGGTCGGAATGGTTCGCGGGCACGACCAGGCGGCCGGCGTGCGCACCGCGGGTGAGTTGGATGCCGTTGGCGGGGCCAGTGGCATACCACCGCCAGTGCGGGCGCTTGACCGAGGCGGTAATCTCCCGCGGGGGCGACCAGGACCGGCCGTTATCGGCACTCCGGGTGACGAACACGCGGCGGGTATCCTTGCTGGTGCCGGCCATGATTTCGCGTTCGTGATCCGAGCCGAGGTTCCACGTCATCAGCAGCCAGACCTGGCCGCTGGCCTGGTCGGCGACCGGCGCCGGGTTGCCGCAAACGTTGTTTCCATCGCTCCAAACGACCTGCGGCTCGCTCCAGGTCCGGCCGCCGTCGGTCGAACGGCGCAGCAGCAGGTCTATCTGGCCGGTGTCGCTGGCACTGCGCCTGCGTCCCTCGCAGAAGGCCAGCACCGTCCCCGCCGGGGTGGCCAGAAGCACTGGAATACGATAGGTGTGATAGCCGTCTGTGCCGGCCACGAACAAATCAGATTGTTCCAAACCCGCCGGCGCCGCGGCGCCCCGCCCCGCCGCCAGGCCGAGGGCGCACGCGCTGAGGAGGAGGATTTTCCACGCTGCCGCCCGTAGCGGCGAATTCCTGGTGATCATGGTGTGCGGTGGGGGATGGTGAAAGGTCAGCGTCCCGCCGCCCCGGCCACGGGTTCGAGCGCGCCAACCCTTTGTGGGAACCCCACCTGTTCCAGTTCCTGGCGCAGGACCTCGAATTGGCTGCGCGTGAGGTTCTGCAGCGGCGGCCGCACGGGCCCGCAATCAATGCCCACCAGGCTCATCATCGCTTTGCCGGCCGGGAGTCCACCGTGCCGCGCCATCACCGCGATGATTTGGATGGACAGCATCTGGTGGCGGCGGGCGGTCTCGAGGTCCCCCCTTGCGAACGCTTCCATGATGCGATGATACAGGGGCGCCATGTAATTGTAGGTGCTCCCCACCGCCCCGGTCGCGCCCAGGGCCAGGGCCGCCAGCAGAATTTCGTCCCGCCCGAACAGAATGTTAAAGCGGCCATCCTCGAAGTTGAGGCACTGGCTGTAGCTCATCAGGTTCTCATCGGTGAACTTGATGCCCGCCAGGTTGGGTATCTGGCGGCTGGCGGTCTTGAGGAACTCCGGCATGGGGAGGTTCACGCCCGTCATCACCGGCATGTGATAGTAATAGAACGGGAGGTTGGGAGCGCCCGAGGCCACGCGGGCGCAATACTCGACCAGCCGCTCGACGCTCGCCGGGCGGAAAAACGTCGGGCCGACGGTGGCGCAGGCGTCCGCCCCGATCTGCTGGGCATGCGCGGCCAGCTCGCGGCTTTCGTCCACGCTGCTATGCGCCACATGGACAATGACCTGCAGGCGCCCGGCGGCGGCCGCGACCCATCGCTCGGCCACCTGGCGGCGTTCGGCATTCGTGAGCGACAGGCCTTCGCCGGTCGTGCCGCAAATGAAGGCGCCGCTGACGCGGCTGGCCACCAGGGCATCGGCCTGACGCTGAATCGCGTCGAGATTAAGAGCGCCATCCGGAAGCATGGCGGTAAAAGGCGCGGCAATGAGGCCGCTGAGTCTGGGTTTCATAAATCCTGTTCTTAAGGGCCCGCGCCAGAGGCTGCCGCCGGTCGGGAGCCGGGTGCAAGCCCGTTCGTCCACTTCAGCCGGAAAAACTGGCGGCCGGCCGCGGCATTCAAAACAACCTGACGATAGTCATCCACCAGCGAGGTCGCGGCGGCGACCGTCATCCAGGCCGGCGTTTCGAGACCGCTGGTGGATTCGAGCACAACCCCGTCGAATGCGGCCGGCCATCGCAACAGAAGTCCCGCGCCCTCCCGCCGCCAGTGCAGCACCCGCCGGTGGGGACGGTCCGCCCCGTCGGTCAGCCACGCAAGGCTGAAGCGGGCGAAGGTGATCGTCTCGTAAGGACTCGAGGCTCCCGCTTCATACAGACACCCCAAGGTCCAGTCAGGCAGGACCGCCAGGCAGGAATAAGCCGCCGCGGCCGCGTGCAAGACTTTGGCCACCGGCCAGGTCTCTCCCTCGTCATAACTGAGCCGCACGGTCATCGCAATCCGGCTCGAGGTGCTTGCGGGGTTGGAAAAGATCAGCCGGTTTTTTGTAAACTCGGTGGCGCGGGTGTACCGCAGGAAACTGGCCTGGCAAATCGGCTCGATCAGCGTGGGATCGTGGCGGACCTCCGACCAGGTGATGCCGCCGTCCCCGCTGGTCGCGAGGGCGCGGTAATCCTGGGTCGAATCCGAGTTTCGCATGTTCATCATCAGGCGCCCATCGGCCAGCTCCACCACCTGGCATTCGTTCATCTTGGGCCCGATGATTCCGCCCAACTGCCACGTGGCGCCATGGTCGTCGCTGAAGATGACATGCGAGTTCCACCAGGTGGTATTGTTCGTGTCGCGGGCGGTGTGGTCGCAGGGAATCACCAGCCGGCCGCGGTGCGAACCTTGTTCCAGTTGGATGCCCACGCCCGGGCCGGTGGCGTACCAGCTCCAATTCGCAAGCTTGACGGTTGACGTGATTTCAACGGGCGGCGCCCACGTCAGTCCGTCGTCGGCGCTTGAAGTGACAAACACCCGGTCGTTGTTGCGGCAGAAGGGCAGCCAAATCCGGCCCGTGGTTTGGTCCACCACCGGGCAGGGATTGCCGATGGTGTTGTCGCCGTCCGACCAGATAATCTGCATGGCCGACCAGGTTCGGCCCAGGTCGCTGCTGCGCTTGACCACCAGGTCTATGTCGCCCGCGTCGCTCGCGCTGTTCTTGCGCGCCTCGGCGAACGCGAGCAACGTCCCCGCCCGCGTCGTCAGCAGCGCCGGAATCCGGTAGGTATGGTAGCCGGAATCGCCGCGCGCGTACACCACCACCTTGTGTCCCTCGTAGGTGTCAAACTGGAAGGAGCGGCTCACTTGATTGCCCGCCTGGTCCGCGACGGTGATGAGCGCCGAATAATTGGAGTCGGGCTCGAGGCCGGGGAAAGCGACCTCCCGGCGGCTGGCGGTGCCGGTGATCTGCAATTCAGGCGTGCGATTGCTGCCGTTCAACATCAGATGGATGCCGGCCGGGGCCACCCCCAGGTCTGAAAGCACCACAAAGCGCAAGCCCTGGGTCGCGGAAGCGAAGGTGGCGCCGGGAGCCGGCTCGAGCTCGACAATCGAGAGGGCCGCGGGAATGAATTCGGACGGCGCCAGCGCGCCCGAGCTGATGCGCACGAAATCCATGGCGCCCTCGAACTGGCGCTGCCCGTTGTTGAATGCGCCCACCACCAGGCTTTGCCCGTTGGTGGGAGGAGCCGTCAGCGTGTCGGTCACCTCGCCCGCCAGCAGATAATCCACATACACCCGCAATTTTTTCGCGGCCGCGTCGCGCACGGCGGCCACATGATGCCATTCGCCGTCGTTGACGGCTGCGCTGGCGGTCACGTTGGGTTCAGGGCCGCCGTCCTGGGCGATAAGAAAACGCGGACGGCCGGATTCGAGCCGGAACCACCAGGAGGGGAGCAAGGAACCCCAGTCGCGGCCAACGATGTTGCCGGTGAACGTCGCGCCGGGCGCGGTTCTCACCACCGCCTCGAGGGTAAAGCTGTCCTCGAGCCCGAAATTGAAGGGGGCGGTCTGGGCGGTGTGGAGCCGGTCGGTGCCGGCGGTGAACTGCAAGGCTGAGGTCGAGCCGTAGGCGGGCGCGCCGCTGACGTACTGCGGCAGCGGGCTGCCGGCGGCGGTCAAATGCCGCGCGTTGCCGCTGGCGTCCAGGATGGCGTTGGTGGCGGAACTGGCGGCGGCCCCGGGCGCCTTCTCATTGAACTGCCAGTGTGCCAGCACGGCGGCCGAAGCCGGCGCCGGCCATGCCACCAGCGCCCCCAGGAGCAAGCCTGGCAACCACCCGGCGCCGGGCGCGCGCCTCCCGCGCCCGCGGATTTCCGACATGACTTCTCGCCAAACGCCTTCGGGTGGCAGCGACTTCATTCCGGCACCGTCGTTCGCTGTTGCAACCAGATCAAGTCCTCGTTGTTGGGCGAGGAAATGTTGAGCGGCAAAGGCTTGCCCGGCACCAGCGGCGGCATGGTGCGGTTGTCGCGCCAGCGGCGGATTTCGGAGTGACCGTCGGCGAAGGCCAGGCCGGCGGACTGGCCGTGGTAACTCGCCGGGTAGTTGACCCAGACGATGGTGCGCGGCTGGTTCGGATAGCCGGTCATGTTGACCGCAAAATAACAGTCATCAATGCTGTCCTCGCGCTCGTCCATCATGACCCACGTCATGGCCGGGCCGAGGGTGGTCATGTCCGACATTTTCTTGATGACCTTGTAGCCCGGGGATTGGGACAGCCGGCCTTCCGATAGCCACGAATTCATGGCGACGGTGCGCACCCGCTTGTGGGAGACACCCCCGTGCACCGAGACGGATTGATCGCCCGGGCACCGGAACGCCTGGATGTTTTTGCAGTAAGGGAAGATCAGGCTCTGTTCGATCAGCCAGGTGTTGGTGTTGTCGGTGGTGTTGAACATGTTCAGGAACCCCGACACCCAGGAAGTTTGCAGCCCGGCGGCGCCGGCCTGGTTCGGCTTGTTGGGCGCCACACGGTCCTGGTTGTCCTGCGCGTACATGTACCATCCCAAACCAAGCTGCTTGAGATTGTTCAGGCAGGCAATGCCCGTGGCCTTGGTCTTCGCGCGGTTCAACGCCGGCAGGAGCATCGCCGCCAGAATGGCAATGATGGCAATGACCACCAGCAGTTCAATCAGGGTAAATCCGTTGCGCCGTTTCATTGATGCTGTCATGAGCTTGAGGTTCGCGGGATTAGTTGCGCACGCGGAAGTACCGCTGTGCCAGGCTCGCCGGATAGGTGACGGTCTTCACCGTTCCGTCTCCGTTCACCGTCTCGAGGTCCGCCCACGCGCCCCCGAGGCTGCCGGCCGCCTCGACCACGTAGGACCGGCCGGCCTCGGTGGCAAAGCTGAAGGAGATCGAACCGCCTTGCACGACCGTGTGGACAATCCTGACCGGCGCCGCCAGCCCGCCCAGCGGCACAAACCAGCTCGGGTCCAGCGCCTCGCCGGAGATGCGCACCAGGTCAATGTCGCCCGCGAATTCGCGGTCCATGTTTTGGAACGCGCCGATCCACACGTCCTTGCTGTTGCCGACGAGGCCGGGCGAGGCGTAGGCCGCCGCCCCGAAGCCGTCCAGAGTGTAATCCACATAGACGCGCACCTGCTGGGCCACGCCGTCAAACACGGCGGCCACATGATGCCAGTTGCCATCGTTCAAGACGGCATTGCCGCTGGCCGAACGCGACCCGGTGCCGTTGTTGACCCAGAATTGCTGTTTGCCGGTCGCGTTGATCCGCCACCACCATTCGCCCGGGGTGGCGCCCTGCTTGGCCAGGAGGGCCCCGACGCTGTTCTCGCCGATGGTCACCGTGCGAATCACCGCCTCGAGCGTGACACTTTGCGTTCCCGTCCAATTGAACACCCCCGCCGCGTCGGGAATCACGACGGGCCCGCCCCCCACCAGGAACTGGAGGGCGGAGCTGTTGCCGTAATCGAGGCTGCCGCTGACGTAGGCCAGCGCGCCCGTGGCTGTGGCATGACGCGCGTAGCCGCTGGCGTCCAGAATGGCCCCCGCGGTGTTGTCCACCGTGTTGCCCGGGGCCTTTTCGTTGAACTGGTAAAAGCCCAGCACCGGCACCGAACCCACCACGCTGAAACTCCACGAGTTGGTCCACGAGTTGGCCGGCGCCGCCGTGTCGTTGAACGTGACCTGAACCGCATGCGGGCCAAGCGCCAAGGCGGCGGAAGGCGTGTAGCTGATGACCGTCGTCAATCCGTCCGACGTCCGGGTCGCCCCGGCTGTGACATCGTTGCCATCCACAAACAGTTTCAGGCTGCTCAAAACCACCGCGGTGTCCCGATTCTGGTATTCGGCCCGGATCAAGGGCCGCGGCGCCACATTCCGCGCGCCATCGGCCGGGAGGACGGACTTGAGGATCGGCTGCAACGCCACCGTGGTTTGAATGAACTGGCCCGGCGCCAGCGCGCCGTCGCTGATGCGAATGAAATCAATGTCGCCCTCGAACTCGCTGGTGACGGTGCCGATGAACGCGCCGATCTGCAAATCGGCGGGGCGGCCCACCGGTTTGTCAAAGACCACCCCGCCCAGCACACCGTCGAGCGCGTAATCGGCGTAGAGCCGGAGTTCCCCGGCCGCCTGGTCGTAAACCACGGCGACGTGGTGCCACGCGCCATCGTTCAGGGCGTTGGTGCCCGCGAGAAAATAATTGTTGGCGCCCACCCGCTGCGTGCCGCCGGCGCCGCCGGGCAGCCGCCACCAATACTCGCCCTCGCCGTCGCCCGTCCCGTTCTTGGCCAGGATGGCCGCCGACGTGGTAGTCGTGTTAAGCGTGCGGACCAGCGCCTCGAAGGTGAAAGACCCGGTGAAATTCAGGCTCCCCGACGGGTCCGGCACAATCACCCGGTCCGGGTCACCCGAGAACTGCAGCGCCCGGGTGTTTCCGTAATTGAAACTGCCGGTCACATAGTTCATCGAGCCGCTGGTGGCGGTGCCGTGACGGGTGTTGCCGCTGGCATCCAGCATCGCGCCCGCGTTGGTGCTGGCCACGCTGCCCGCCGGTTGTTCATCGAATTTCCAATAACCGCGCACCGCCTGGTTGGCGACCAGGAATTGCCACTGGTTGCTGACGGTGTTGGCGGCGCTGTCCTGGAAAACCAGCGTCAGCGTGTGCCACCCGGTGCTCAGCACGGACGGCTGATAGCTCAAATCCACCCCCGCGGCGGTCGGAGTCACCACCGCAGTGACTGCCGCGCCGTCCAGCTTGAGTTCAAGCTGGCTCGGGTTGACCTGCGTCACCGCGTTCCGAATCGAGATCAGGATCGGCGGCGAGGCCGGTTCATTCCCCGCGCCCGCGGCGGGCGAGAGGGCCGCCACGAAAGGCTTCTGCGTTCCGCTCACCGGCACAAACAGGAGGTAGTTCACATACATTCCGGCGGTGCCGGAAACCATGGTCAACCGCAGCGTGGTGACACCGCTCAGGGAAACGGCAACCTCCTGTCCAAGGGCGTCGGTCAGCGGGAGGAACGCGAAGGTGGTCATCGCCGGGGTGGGCGGTCCGCGAAACACGCCGATGGGGGCGAGGGTCTGGCTGTAGCCGGTGCTGCCGCTGGTCACTTCGTCCAGGCTCATGACCATCGGCACGGTGCCCGTCTTGGCCACCCGCGCATAGACGCGGTAGCTGCCCGCCGGGAAGGTGCGGGTGTAATTTACCCACTCGGAGTTGGCAAAATCCCGGGCCACATAGTCGGCCACGCCGGGGTCGGACGCTTGGGCGTCAATATAAGCCTGCCGCAGCACGTCCCCGCTGATGACCGTCCCCACCTGGTCGCCGATGCGGTATTGATCCGTCGTCGGGCTGTTGGTCTGATGATAGTCAATCCCCTCGATCCCCCAACGGTCCAGGTAATTGTTTGGGCCCGGCACACTCGAGAGAATCACGTTGTCAATAAACTGGCCGCCGCTGAAATTGTAATCCTCCCCTTCGATGAACAGGAGGTTGTTGACGAACGTGTTGAACTCGACGGTCTCGCGAATGACGTTGCTCGCCTGGTCCGTCACCGTGATTTCCATCCGATAATACTGGTTGGCTTCCAAGGCTGGCAGGGTCACCGTCCGTTCCGCGTTCGAGCCGGTGATGGTCAATTGGCCGGAAATGTCCGTGCCGTTAAGCTTGACCTGAATGCCCGAGGGGGTCACGCCGATGGTCGGGGAATGCACGACAAAACCCGCGACGGTGGTGGGAGGAAGAAAACTGGCGCCGTTGGTGGGTGTGACATCCGCGATATAGGTGGCCAGCACCTGGAGAAATTCCGCCGGTGCAAGGGCGGTGTCTGAGAGCCGGATGGCGGCAATGTCGCCGGCGAAGCTGCGGCTGACGGCCAGCGAGGCAAACTCGCCAATCACCACCGGGTCGCTATCCGCGCCCCCCACGACCCCTGCCGTGCCCACCGAAGCATCCGACCCGCTCAGCACCCCATCCAGGTAAATCTCGAGCCGTTTGGGGCTCACGGTGCCATTGAACACCAGCGCCACGTGATGCCAGTTGCCGTCGTTGAGCGGAATGCCCGAAGCGGTGGTGGCCGAGTCTTCCGTGGTGTTGTCCGTCCCTTCGATCAGTCCCGTCGCCCGCGCGCCGTCCCGATACCGCAACCACCACTGGGAATCCGGGTTGGACACATCCGCGCCCTTGGACACCAGCGCGCCCACGGCCGAGGTCAGCATCCGGGTGCGAAAGACCACCTCAATGGTGTACGCTCCGTCGGTATGAAAAACCAGGTCCGGCGCCCCCGCTATCTCCACCCGGTCCACCGAGTTGGAATCAAACCGCAAGTAACTGCCCGCCAGCGGGTCCATGCCGTACTCCAGGTCCCCGCCCGCCACCGTTCCGTGGTGGTTGCCGGTGGAATCGGTGATGGTGCTGCCCACCGGCGCGAGGCCGGTGCCGTTGAATTCATAGTAGGCGACGGTACCCGCCTGAACCGACAGGCTGAGCAGGCCGAGGAAGGCGCCAAGGGCAAGAATCTTTTTCATAGGTTGCTGGCAAGTGCTTGTTATGTCAGCGTAACCGTACGCCGCGCCGCTGCGGCCAACAAGCGGGTTGGAGTGGTATAATTATTAGACCAGCCGCCCAAGTGCCCCAACCAAAGTCAAGGTTGAAATACCCCGACCCCGTCCTTGGCCTGATTTCTGCACCGGCTTCGCTCGCTGCCGCCGGCCGGGTTCCGGCGGGGCCGGCTGATTGAGCCGGCGGCTCGTTCCTGAGGCCGGGATGGCGCGGAGGGAGGGAGTGGCTGCAATCAGAACAGCCCGGAACAAGCCGGAACCCTCGCGGCCAATCCCATCACCGCGTTGTTTTCGAGCCCTATTGCGGCTTGGGCACCCCGCCGGGCGATTCGCGAGGGGGCGCGGCCGGGGAGAAAGCCTCGACGCGCCGCCGGCTTTCGGCGATTTGCTCGCGAGTCATCTTTCGTTTCAATTCGTCCCGCGCCCGGGCGGCGTCGGGCAGCCCCTGCGCGGCCGCCAGACTCAGCCATTTATGCGCCTCGACCAAGTCGAGGGGGAGGCCGTCGCCGTCGCGATGGCGCGTGCCCAGGTGGTATTGGGCCTGGGCATTGCCCTGGTCGGCCGCGCGGCGATACCATTGAAGCGCCTGCGCCAGGTCCCGCGGCACCCCCCGGCCCAGCACATACAGGACCGCCAGCGAGTATTGGCCGCCCGCATGCCCCTGCTCGGCGGCCCGGCGATACCAGCGCGCCGCCTCGGCTTCGTCATACGGCACCCCCTGGCCGGCCTCGTAAAGCTCGCCCAGAGCCGCCTGGGCGGCGGCATGGCCCTGCTCAGCCGCGCGGCGATACCATTGGGCGGCCTCGGCATAATTTTGCGGGACTCCCTGGCCCCGGGCGCAGGCCAGGCCCAACTTCCACTGCGCCTCGGCGTCGCCGCTTTCGGCCGCCGGACGGACGGCGGTGACGTCAATTTCGATGGCTGCTTGCGGTGGGGACCCGGGGGCCGATTCCGGCGCCGGCCGCTCAATCAGCGCCAGCGCCAGCAACACGCCGATTACCAAAGCTGCCGCCAGCAGAAAGCCCACTTTGAATCCCTGCCGCCCCTTGCTTCCGTTCCCGGTTGGGTCACTCGGGTTCATAAGGTCAGGTCAATTTGATACGTGCCGATTCCGTTGCGTTGCGTTGAAAGGTATTGTGGAGGGCGACGGCGCTTCGTCGAGCCCTTTTCGGAGGGGCACCGGCTCCGCGACAACGGTTGACCCGAAAAACCCCCATGACGCAAATGCGTCAATGAAACCGTCTTGTGCGCCAGCCGCCCGGGTGAGTTATGATGGAGGCAGAAGACAGGCAAGCCCGCCCCGGCACGGCGCGGGGTGCCTTTGACATCACGCTTATGAACAACCCGCTCGTCCATCCGCAGGGACCGCAGACGCAGGCTCACGGCATGGCCCGCTCCGGCGCAGCTTTCACCCTGATCGAACTGCTGGTCGTCATCGCCATCATCGCCATCCTGGCCAGCATGCTCCTGCCCGCCCTCGCGACGGCCAAGGACAAAGGCAACCGCACGGCCTGCGCCAACAACCTGCGCCAGTTGATCGTGGCGACGGTGATGTATGATGACGATCACAAGGTGCTGCCCATCGGCTGGGACCCGGCTTTCTCGAGCATCTGGTACCGGACCTTGCAGCCGTACCTGGGGCGCAAAACCACTCAACTGGCAACCAACAAGGTCTTCCTCTGCCCTTCCTCGCCCCGTGGCGGATTCTGGGGGTTCCTCACCTACGCCCAGAACTACACCATCAACGCGGGCACCACCCAGCCGCTGATCGGCCTCCGGCACGTGCCGCAGCCGGCGCGGACGTTGATGTTCGCGGAGACGGACGGTTGGGATGCCTGCGCCTACCCGGACACCAGCACTTATGCCAACGTGTGCTACCGCCACAGCGGCGGCAATGAGTACAGCACCATCTTTAACTACTACAACATCAAGAATCCGAAGCGCGGCCGCGCCAATGTCGTCTTCCTCGACACCCACATCGAAGCCGTCCGGGCCGCCACCACGAACGACTTCTACGTCAACAAGTAACGGAAACCCCTGCTCCCGCCCCGGCACGCCATGCCCTACTCGCTGTTGCTGATTCTGGCGCTGCTCATCGGGGCGGCGGGTTTCGCCGTCCGGCGCCGCTCGGAGCTGGCGGGCCGCCTGATGATTGTGGGGGGCTGCGTCGGCGCCTTGGCCTGCCTGATCTTCCAGGCCCGCTCCACCCTCTTTACGCCGGGACCCAAGGCGCCGGATCGGGGCCAGGCGGCGGTCGCCTATTTCCTGGCGCAACAGGTCTTGCGGGAAGCCGGCGACCGGCAAGGGGTGGTGCTGCTGCTGTTTCCGCCCGAACAGGTTTTCGACGAGGACACGGTGGCCACCTACGCGGGCACGTTCGGGCGCGTGCTGCGGGGTTTTCCGGGGCTCAAGGTGGAAGTGCGGCGGCTGGCGGTCACCGGCAAGGCCGCGTTGGGCGGGCACCTGCCCCTGGCGGCCTTTCAGCAAGCCACAGCGAATGTCCCGTCGCCGGCAGCCTACGTTTCATTCACCGGAGTGCCGCCGGATGTCGAGTCATTGCTGTCCCCGCCGCCCCCGAAAGGCCCCGGCCTGTTTGTGTTCGACCCGTGGGGCACCACCCACTGGCTGGCGGGGCTGCGCCAGGGACGCATTCGGATGGTCATCGTTCCCCGGCCCGGTTCCCCCTCCGGCGCGGCGCGCGAAATCGCCGGCGAGCCCGGTGCGGTGCTGCAGCAGCTTTACCTGACGGCCACACCCGCCACCGCGGATCAAATCGCCTCGCAGCTCGGCGCCAAATAGACCGCCCCGGCATTCCGCCCGGCCCCGGCAGGCGATTCGCCACCGCGGTCTGGCAAAGCCGCCCGGCCGACAGGCTGGCTCCCCGGTTCCGCGCTGCTCAGGCCGCCGGGTGCTTCCACGGCGCGCGGTAAGGCCGCCGCAACAGCCGGTTGGCCTCGGCGTCGCCGATGATTTCGCCCTTTTGCGCGTCCCAGGCGAGGGAGCGGCCCAGCTTCATGGAAAGGTTGGCCAGGATGCAGGAGGCGGTGGAAATATGGCCCTGTTCGATGTCCGCCACCGGTTTGCCGCGGGTGGCGATGGCCGCCAGCAAGTCCTTCATGTGATACCGGACCGCGGGCGCCACATGCTTTTCGATGTCCTTCTCGGTCTTGTCTTCCGGAAACTGTTCGAGCTCGTAAGTGACATCCCGGTGCACCGGTTGGCCCCCGCCGCGCGGAATGAAATCGTAACTCATCACACTGGCCTTGAGCGTTCCGTTCTCGCCATAAATCGTCAGGCCCCACGGGTATTTCGGGTCCGGCGTTTCGCCCCAGGTGCGGTGCTGCCACACCACCTGGAGTTGACCGAAGTCGAAGGTGGCAATCTGGGTGTCCGCGATGTTGGCTTTGCTGGTGGTGTGAACCTGGATGCCGCCCGAGGAACTGACCCGCACCGGCCAGCCCAAATCCAGCAGCCATCGCACCGTGTCGAGCATGTGAATGCACATGTCGCCCACGATGCCGTTGCCATACTCCATGAAGCTGCGCCAGCCGCGGGGATGGATCAGCCGGTTGTACGGCCGCATCGGCGCCGGGCCGGTGTACATCTCCCAGTCCAGATACTCCGGCGGGTCGGTGTCCGGCGGATTGTCGCGCGTGCGCATGTGGTAATAGCAGTAAATCTCGACCAGGCCGATCTTCCCGAGTTTGCCCTCCTTCACGATGTTGTCCCGCGCCTCGATCAGATGCGGGGTGCTGCGCCGCTGCGTGCCCACCTGCACGACCCGCTTCAACCGCCGGGCCGTGGCCAAAATCGCCTGCCCCTCGGCAATGTCCGCGCTGATGGGCTTCTGCAGATACAAATCGGCGCCGGCCTCCATCGCCGCAATCGCCGTCAGGGCGTGCCAGTGGTCCGGCGTCGCAATCAGGACCAGGTCCAGGTCGCGCTCCTTGAGCATCTCCCGGTAGTCGGTGTAGGTCCGCGGCGGGCGCTTGGACGCCTGGCGCGAGGCAATGATCTCCGCCGCCCCCGCCAGCATGCGCTTGTCCACATCGCAGATGGACACCACCTCCACCGGCGCAACCTGAATCAATCGCAGCAGGTCCACCTTGCCATACCACCCACTCCCGATCAGGCCCACGCGTTTCTTCGGATCCGCAAACTCGGCCGCGTAGCCGCCCAGCGTTATGCCCGCGACACCCGCGGCGCCCAGCTTCAAGAAATTCCGGCGATTCATGCGACCCTTTTAGGCCCAACCCACCCTCAACGCAAGCCTGCGAATTCCCGAAGCCGCCGGGTTGGGTCCGGCGCGGCGGTCAACCTCGAAAACCGGGCATTCCTGAAGCCGGGCGGGCGGGCAGGCGGCGACACCGCACGGTTCCACGAGGCGCTGCGAGGCATGGGGATGGTGCGGCCTGGCGCAGCACCATCGTGCTTGCCGAATCTTTTGTGCATGCAAAACCGCCAATCTGGTCATGGACTTGGCGGCAGGGGGCATGTTACAAGCGGCGGTGTCAAGCCGGTGGTGGGTGAAGCGCCGGCCAGTTCAACTGCATGAGCATGTTCGACACCTTCGGCAAGTCCGGCCCGGCGGCCGAGCGCCGCCCGGGCGCGCGGCGGAAGCTGGAGCGACTGAACCAGGCGTTGCGGCATGAGGAACCGGACCGCGTGCCCATCAGCGATTTTTTCTGGGGCGGTTTCGTCCGGCGCTGGCGCCGCGAGCTCGGTCTGGCGGAGGACGCCAATCCCTACTACCATTACGACCTGGATTGGATTGTGACCGTGCCGAACATGGACCCGTGGATCCGGCCGTTCGAGACGCTGAAGGAGACGCCGGAGGAAGTGGTGGTCAAGACCGGCTTTGGCGCGGTGATGCACAAGCATTTGGAGTTTCCCATGCCGGAGATGCGCTCGTGGGAAATTGACACCCTGGAAAAGCTGGAACGCGCCGAGTTCGACTCGCCCCGGGACCCGCGCCGGTTCTTTTCGGCCGGAGACAACCAGATTGCGGGGGTGGGCGACGGTTTCGAACGCAATTCGCCGCCGTGGCTGGACACCGTGCGGTCGCTGCGGCCGGATTTTCCCGTTTACGGCAGCATGATCGAGGCCAGCGAATGCCTGACGCGCCTGATCGGCCAGACCCATGCCATGCTTTGGATGGGCGAAGCCCCCGAGCGCATGGGCGCCGTCATCAACCGGATCGGGGCCTATTACCTCGAGATGGCGCGGGCGGAACTCGAAGCCGCCCACGGGCTGTTGGATGGTTTCGTCATCTGGGGGGACGTGGCCTACAAGAAAGCCACCTTCATGTCCCCCGCCTACTGGCGTCAATACTTCAAGCCCTGGGTGGTCCAAATGGTGGGGGCGGCGCACGAGCACGGTCTGCCGGTCATCTACCACGGGTGCGGCAACGTGAACGCCATCTTTGCCGACTTCATCGAAATGGGAGTTGAAGCCTACAACCCCTTGGAAGCCAAAGCGGGCATGGATGCGCTGGATTTGCGACGCCGGTTCGGTCACCGGATCAGCCTCTGCGGCAACAGCGACATTCGGGTGTGGGAGACGGGCGACCTCGAGGCCATCCGGCGCGAGGTGCTGCGCAAGCTCAACGCGGCGCGCGGCGGCGGCTTCATCTTTCAATCGGATCACTCGGTCAGCAGCGCCGTTTCCGGGCAGACTTACGATTACATTGTGAACCTGGTCCGCGAGCACGGCCGGTATCCGCTGCAGCTCGGCGAGTTCACCGAGACGGTTTGAGCCCCGGCGCGCGCGCATGAACCCCCTGGCATCAAACCCCCTGCTCGGCGTCGGGTTGCACGGGATTGGCGCATTCTTCGCCGCCACCTGTTACACGCCGCAGAAACAGGTGCGCGGCTGGTCCTGGCAAACCTATTGGCTGACGCAGGCATCGTTCTGCTGGTTTCTTTTGCCGATTCTCGGGGCGATGCTGACCATCCCCGATTGGCTGCTGGTCCTGCGGGAGGCGCCGCGGGAAGCGATGCTCCATTCGTTCCTCCTCGGGGCGGCTTACGGCATCGGGGGAACCGCCTTTGGCATCTCGATCCGCTACATCGGATTCTCGCTTACCTATGCCATCGCCGTGGGGCTGTCCAGCGTGCTGGGAACGCTGATTCCGCCTTTGGTGCGGGGCACGCTGGGCTCGACGCTTTCCAAGCCAGGGGCCGGCTGGGTGATCTTTGGGATCGTGGTTGGAACGGTGGGCATCGCCCTGGCCGGCGGGGCGGGCCGGCTCAAGGAAGTGGACCTCACCGCGCGGGATGAACGCGGGCAGTTCTCGCTGTCCAAAGGCCTGGCTTTGTCGCTGCTGGCCGGCCTGTTGTCGGCGGTCTATGGCTTCGCGCTCGAGGCCGGGGAGCCCATTGCCGACGCGGCCAGCGCCCGGGGCGCGGGGATGTGGCGGGGCAACATCGTTTACATTTTCTCGAACTCCGGCGCGTTTCTGACCACGGCGATCTACTGCCTGTATCTGCACTGGCGTCAGCGGACGGCCGGGGAGCTGACCCGGGCGGCCCCCGGCGCGCCGGCGGGGGCGCTGACGTGGAACTGGGCGATGGCCATCCTCACCGGTTGTCTCTGGTACGGCCAGTTCTTCTTTTACAATCTCGGGCACGTCCGCATGGGCACCTACAAATTCACGAGTTGGGCGATTCACATGATCATGCTGGTGCTGTTCAGCAACGTGGTGGGCCTGGTGCTCCGGGAATGGCGGCAGTGCCGCCCCCTGACGCGGGGGACGATTGCGGCGGCGCTGGCGGTGCTCGTCACGGCGGTTTTGCTTCTCACTTACGGAAATTATGTCGGCGATCTGGCCGCGAAATAACTCCACCCCTTATGCAACGATACGGAATGGTCATTGGTTTGAAACCGGAGAAGGTCGAGGAATACAAGCGGCTGCACGCCGCCGCGTGGCCGGACGTGCTCCGGATGATTCGCGAGTGCAACCTCCGGAACTATTCCATCTATCTGAAAACGCTCGAGGATGGGAAACCCTACCTCTTCAGTTATTTTGAATATGTCGGGCAGGATTTTGCCGCGGACATGAAGAAGATGGCCGCCGATCCGACCACGCAAAAATGGTGGTCGTTCTGCATGCCCTGCCAGGCGCCGCTCCCGAACCGCCAGCCGGGTGAATGGTGGGCCGCAATGGAGGAAGTCTTTCACCTGGATTGATCCCGTGCAACTCCCCCGCCTCCGGCCCTCAACCGCCGCCCCTCTGCGCGGCAAAGCCCTGCTGGCCGGAGCCGTTGCCGGGCTGGCCTGGACGCTGCCGCTGCAGGCGGCGCTGGCGCCCACTGATTTGCGCTGCGAATACGGACGCGATCCGGCCGGCATTGATGTGCCGCGCCCGCGCCTGTTCTGGACCCTCTCCAGCCCCGACAAAAACCAGCGGCAATCCGCCTACCAAATCCTGGCCGCCTCCTCCCCGGCGTTGCTCGAACAAAACACCGGCGACTTGTGGGACAGCGGCAAGGTGGACTCCGCCCAGTCAGTTCATGTCGAGTATGCCGGCCGGGCGCTGAGCTCGTCCCAACAGGTGTTTTGGAAAGTGCGCGCCTGGGACGCGGCGAACGAGGCGTCGCCGTGGAGCGCGCCGGCCCGCTGGACCATGGGATTGCTGAGTCCGGAGGATTGGCGGGGGAAATGGATTTGCGCCCCGGCCGCCACCGAGGCGCTCCTGTTGCGCAAGGAATTTGTTGTGCGAACCAACCTGGCCCGGGCGGTGGCGCACGTGAGCGGCCTCGGCCAATACGAGATGTTCCTGAACGGGGCCAAGGTCGGCGAGGACCTGTTGGCGCCGGGGTGGACGGATTACGACGATACCGTTCTGTACGACACGCACGAGGTGGCGGCGCAATTGCGTCCCGGCCTCAACGCGGTCGGGCTGGCGCTGGGCAACGGGATGTATCACGTTGTGCGGCGCCACCGGTTCGCGAAGTTTACCGGCTCCTTTGGACCCCTCCGGGCCATGCTGCATCTGCGGCTGGAATACGTTGATGGGTCCGTGGAGACGGTCGGCACGGACGAGTCGTGGCGGGTGCATCCCGGCCCGGTCACTTACAACAGCATCTATGGTGGGGAGGATTATGATGCCCGTTTGAACCCTGCCGGGTGGAGCCGGCCGGGGTTCGGGGACGCGGATTGGAAACCAGCGGTGGCGGTCGTGCGGCCCGCCGGGACGCTGCGGGGATTCACCGCGGGAGTGGAACCCATTCGGGCCATCGAAAGCCGGGCGCCCGCCGCCGTGCGCGATTTTCCCGGCACCGGCGTTTCAGTCTATGATCTGGGCCAAAACGCCAGTTATATGCCGCGCCTGCGCGTGAGCGGTCCGCGCGGAAGCAAGGTGACACTGGTGCCCGCCGAGGTGGTGAACCCGGACGGCTCGATTCAGCGCTCGACGATGGGCTCGACCAACCGCGGCATTTCGTGGTGGGAATACACCAAGGCGACTGACGAGACCGAATCCTGGTTTCCCCAGTTTTACTATGTCGGCTGCCGGTACCTCGAGGCGCGGCTCACCCCGCCCCAGCCGGGGGCGCCCCTCCCGCGCCTCGAAAGCCTCGAGGGGGTGATCGTCCATGCCTCGGCGGCGCCGGCCGGAGAGTTCAGTTGCTCGGACCCGCTGCTCAACCGGATTCGCGACCTGGTGCGGTGGGCCCAGCGGGCGAACATGGTCTCGGTGCTGACGGATTGTCCCCACCGGGAAAAGCTGGGGTGGCTCGAGCAGTACCACCTGAACGGGCCGGCGATTCGCTACGAATTCGACCTGGCACGGATGTTCACCAAGGGCATGAACGACATGGCGGAGGCGCAATTGGAGGACGGTCTGGTCCCGAACATTGCGCCGGAGTACACCCGCTTTCAGGGCCCCTTCCGCGCCGCGGCGGAATGGGGCGCGGCCTTCATCCTGGTGCCCTGGCAGCAATATCTGTTCTGTGGCGATGTTGCCCTGTTGAAACGGCATTACCCCGCCATGAAACGCTATTTCGCCTGGCTGGAGTCGCGCGCGGCAGACCACGGGCTGCAGGACGGGCTCGGGGACTGGTTCGACCTGGGCCCCAACAAACCCGGCAAGGCGCAGTTAACGCCCCCCGAGGTGACCGCTTCGGCCTTTTACTTCCACGATGCGCTGACCCTGTCCCGCATCGCGCAAGTCGTCGGCCTTCCGGAGGACGCCAGGCAGTTCGCCGACAAGGCCGGGGTGATTCGCGCCCGGTATAATCAGCGGTTCTTCGACGCCGCTCGCGGACAATACGCCTCCGGCTCGCAATGCGCCAACGCCCTGCCGCTGGCGATGGGAATTGTAGAAGAAACCCATCGGCCCGCGGTGCTGGCCGCCCTGGTGCGGGATTTGGAATCCCGCGGTTATGCCACGTCGGCCGGAGACATTGGCTTCCGATTCGTGCTGCGTGCCCTGGCGGAGGGCGGGCGTTCCGACGTGATTTACCGGATGCTCACGCAGGAGGCCAGACCGGGCTACGCCTGGATGCTGAAACAAGGGGCGACGAGCCTGACCGAGTCCTGGGATGCAAACCTGACCACTTCCCACAACCATTTCATGCTGGGACATGTCACCGAGTGGTTTTATCACGACCTGGCGGGAATTGCCCCCGACCCGGCGGGCCCGGGCTTCAAAAAAATCCTCATCCGGCCGCAGCCGGTGCGGGAGTTGCGCTGGGTGAAAGCGGCCTACCATTCGTTGCACGGGCGGATCGAGAGCGAATGGCAGCTCGAGGGAGATCGCTTTCAGTTGCGCGTCAAAATCCCACCCAATACGTCCGCGACGATCCAACTCCCCGGCCAAGGCGTGGCGGGGACCCCGGCCGGGCCGTTTCAAGCCGGCTCCGGCGAACACGTCTTTCAATCCCGCCTTTAAGGCTCCTTCAGGGCGCCCGCTTCAAAAGCGGCCTCGGAGACCAGGTTGCCTTCCCGATCCCACAGCCGCGCCGGGCCATCGGCCTTGGAATCGCGCCACACGGATTCCGCCTTCTTCCGGCCGTTGTCCCAATACTGGGTCCAGACGCACTCTCCGTCGGGTCCATGCTGGCGTTGCCAGGCCAGTTGGCCGGGAGCGCGCCAGAAGCTTTCGAGACCGGTTTTCCGGCCCAAGTGGTAGGCCGCCACATAATTGGGGCTGCCATCCTGGAAGAACCATTCTTCCCGCCCCTCCAGCAAAAACCGCCCGTCGTCCGCCACCGTGCCGCTCCACCGGGCCTTGAGGCGGCCGCCCGGCCATTTCTCAGTGAACGACCGGAGCCGGCCGGCCGTGACGGCCGTGGAGGCCATGACGTTTTGGGCCGTCTCCTCCTGCCCGGACAGCACCCAGGCTTCATTGAACTCGAAATGGAGGCAGGGGGTGTTCATGGTGGTCACCAGATGAATCATGCCGTTGGGCGCCTGACGCAGCACGGTGTATCCCAGCGTGTCGGGGTCGGCCTGGTATTCGGGTTTCTCGTGCGGCTGGGTCCCGGGCAGTTTCTTGAATCGCCACGTGGCACCGTCATCGTCGGAGACCGCCACGTAACAACCCCGGTCGGTGACGCCTTCGGGAGCGACGTTTCCGCGCCGCTGGAAATCGGCGGCGAACAGCAGACGTCCGCTGCTTAATCGCAGCAGACTGGGCCGCTGGTTCACTCCCTGGGCGGGGAAAGGCGTCTTGCTGACCACCCAGGTCCTGCCGCCGTCGCGGGAAACCGCCTGGGGCATATAGCCTTCGATGTCGGTGGACTTGCCGCCCATCCCCAGAATTGCGCCGTTGCGCAACAGGGCAAAGGTGGTATGGCGGCCGGCGGTGCGCCCGCCGGTATCCTGCCAGGTGCGGCCGTGGTCGCGGGTGGCCCACAAAACCGAGTCGGTTTTGCGCGCGTCGCTGGCCACGAACAACGTGCCGCGTTTGTCCCGGAAGGCGCTGTTAATGGGCTGGCGGGAATGCGGGCCGATTGGGGTGGTGAACTGCGGAAACCGCACCTCGCTCCACGTGGCCCCGCTGTCCTCGCTGGTCATCCATTGAAACGGATACGCGCCGGCCCGCATTTTGGGCCAGCCCCAGAACAGCCACAGCTTGCCGTGGTTTTTCCAATCCGTGAAGAGCAGGGGGCCGTGGTCGTTCACATCCGGGGTGTCAAAGAGGGGTTCCGGAAAATCCCATTCCTCCGCCCCGAATCGCAGCCGGGCGCCGAGCAACGACACCCCGGGTTCGTATTCAAAATTGGAGGTGTAGAGAATGAGCAGCAAATCGCCATTCGGACAAACCTCGAGCGCGGGACTGTGGTTATGGCCGCGAATGGCGGGGTGCAAGCCGGCGGCAGCCCGGGCGCGGGGCGGGCTGTTGTCGGGCGGGATGGGCAGCAGGTACCGCTTCCGGAAATAAGGCTGGTCGGGCGCCTGGCGGAGGACGGGACGCGGCGGAGGGCGTTTGACCAATTGCCGGGCGAAGGGAGCCGGTTCCACCGAAGGGGGCGTGGCGGGCGGGGGGGCCTGAACGACACGGAAGCCGACGTGATGCCAGCCCGGTGGCGTGGCTGGCGAGGCAGAGGCGTCTTCCCCCGCTTCCGCTTGGGCAATGCCGACCTGCGTTTTGGCCACGCCGAAAGCCGGCGGCAGCCCGGCGCGATTGGCGCTGCCGCGATAGTCGGCCGCCTGGCGTCCGGGTTCGTCTTTAAGCCGGCTGTCGTCATCCGGTTTGTCCCCGCGCACGACCTTGACCAGGCCGCCGGCGGGGCCGACGGGGTTCGTTCGGGAGCCCAAGGGGTAAGGGGCGTGCCAGTCGGCGCACCATTCCATGACGGCATCGTGGGTGCCGCGCAGGTTCCACGGATTGGGCGTCCGGTCCGGCGGGGGCTGGTCGCCGGACCAGAAGGGGGAGCGCGTGGAGGCCCGGCAGGCATATTCCCACTCCGCCTCGGTGGGGAGGCGGTAAGGTTTGCCTTCGCGTTTCGAGAGCCAGTCACAAAAGGCGACGGCGTCATACCAACTCACGCCGGTGGCCTTGCCCTGGAGCGAGCAACGGTGCTGGGGCCGGAACTGCTGGTATTGCGCCAGGGTCACTTCATCCATCGAGAGCTTGAACGGCGCCGGGATGACAACCTCATGGGTGTTCTGCTCATCCCAATCGCCGGCCGGATTGCCCATGACAAAGGCGCCTGCGGGGATGCTGGCCAGTTCGATCCCAATCGAGTTGGTCTCGCCCGGCCAGGCGCCGTCCACGATCGGCCGGGTTTGGAGCCGGCGCGGGTCAATGACCGCGTGTTTGATTCGTTTGCGGTCCCACGTGTAAACGACATGCACCAGGCCATCGCGGGTCTGAATCACCGAGGGATAAGCGAAGCCATCGCGCTTGCTGAAATCATCCTCCAGCACCAGCGCCCCGTGCCAGGTCCGGCCGTCGTCCGAGAGCGCGACATTGAGCGGCTTCCGCCCGCTGCGGAGCGGATTGTGGTTGTACACCAGCAGGTGCCGGCCATCGCTGAGGGTCACCGCATCCGTGCCCGAGTTCGGGTTCGGCAGTTCGGTCAGCGTCAACGGCTCCCAGGTCTGGCCGTTGTCCAGCGACCACGTTTGGAAAATTCTGCCCTCGCGAGTGCGGCCGAGGGCCTGGAGTCGGCCTCCAGGATGAACGAGGATGCTCGGTTGAATGGCTTGGATCGAGCCCAGGGCGGGGATCGGCCCGGTGCTGGCCCAGGTTTGTCCTCCGTCCGTGCTCCGCTCGAAGTGGATGCGCCACCCGGCCTCGCCCTCGGTGCTGCTGGGCGAAAGGATGTCGCCATTGGCCAACTGGACGGGTTTGTTCTTGATGGGACCGAGAATGCCGTCCGGCAATCGCCGGGGGGCGGACCAGGTTCTGCCGGCATCGGTCGAGGTCATGACCATGCCCCACCAGGCGCTCGGGCTGGGCCCGACTTTGTAGAAAAGCAGCAGGGGCCCCTGGCGGGGCTGAAAGAGAACGGGGTTCCATGTCGGATAACGATTGGTGTCAAATCCCAGGCCCGTGGCCACCTGCTGGGGCGGCGTCCATTGGCCGTTGACCTGCCTGCAGACCCAGATGCAGACATCCGGGTGCCGCTCGTGGGTTCCGCCAAAGAAGGCGGCGGCCAGACCTTCGGACGTCTCGACGACCGTGGAGGCGTGACAGGACGGAAAGGGGGCGGTTTCGTATAGAAACTCGGTCATCACCAGGCCGGGTTCGCCGGCCCGCAGCGGCGCTGCCGTCAGGATGGCGGCGGCCAGGATTGCGAATCGGGTTCGGTTCATAGTGTCTGGTGTCCGGACTGCCCGGGCGATCGTTCAGCGCCGGGGCAGCCAGACGGTCATCTCGGTTTTTCCACGGTTGGCCCAGGCGAAATACGGAATGAGTTGTGTCTTCACCGGCTCAAGCCGGGCCGGCTCCAACTCGCGGTAAAGCGCGCCGGTCCACGGCGCGGCCTTGCGCGCCACCAGGGCGGTGTCGAGCACCACCACGCCGCCGAGCAGGCGGCCATCGAATCGGGCCCGCAGTTCGGCTTCGTCGGGCAGGCAGACCTCGGAAAGGCGCACGCCCTCCGGCAGGTCGAGGCCTTCGAGACAATACACGATCGGCCCGCGGCGGACGGCGGTCTGGCCGACGAGTTCCTCGACCAGCGGGTTGGCCTCGAGCCGTTGGGCGAACAGGGGCAGGTCAAGGTCCACGACATCGCCCGCGGTCCACCGGCGCTGCAGCTCGAAGAAGGTGCCGGGGGCCGAGGTGTTTTGAACGGGGCCGAGATTGACCCGGACGGTGGCGTTGGCGGCCCAGCCGGGAATGCGGAGTTTGAGCGCAAAGGGGCTCGAGCCGGCCTCGAGAACCTTCAGCCGGATACGCCCGCTCCAGGGATATTCGGTTTCCTGCACGAGCCGGACCCGGCCGGGACCGTCCAGCGTGGTGGTCAGGCTGCTGCCCCCGTAAAGGGCCACCCAAATCGTGTTGCTGGACTTGCCATAGGCGAACCCGGCGGCCTCAGCCAGCGTTCGTGCCAGGTTGGGCGGGCAGCAGAATGAGCTGATGAAAGGCTGGCGGGTTCTGGACCAGCGAAGGTCAACCGGCATGGGATCGGTGACCCGCAGCGGGTTGGTATAAAAGAAGTTGGTGCCGTCCAGACTGGCGCCGGAAAGGAAGCCGTTGTGCAAAACCGTCTCGACGATGTCCAGGAACCGCGCCTCGCCCGAAGCCAGGAACATGCGCCAGTTCCAGAGCACGTTGCCGATGGCGGCGCAGGTTTCGTTGTGCGCGGTCGCGTTGGGCAGTTCGTAGTCATGTCCGTAGGCCTGGTGGGTGCGGGTGATGACCTTTTGGTCCCGCGAGCCGTATGGCGAAGCACCGTCGTACAAGGCGCCACACCCGCCGGTAACATGAAGCTTCCGCTCCACCACGTTGGTCCACACTCGCAAGAGCATCTGCCAGACCGCCGGGTCGCCCGTTTCCGTGAAGAGGTCCGCCGCGCCCGCGAACAGGTAGTTGGCGCGGACCGCGTGCCCGACGGCTTCGGTTTGGTCCAGGAAGGGAACCCGGTCCTGGTTGTCGTCGCCGCCTTCGCCCCGCGAGGCCACCAGGTCGCGCAGGGCAATGAACTTTTTCGCGAGGGCAAGGTAGCGCGGTTCCCGGGTTTCGCGGTAGAGTTCAATCATCCCCATGTAATGGGAGGGGCAAACCGCATGGCGGGCCAGCTCGGGCGTCGGCTCGGCAAAGGCCCGTTCGAGGAAATCCGCCGCGCGGCGGGCGACCGCGAGCAGGTTGGTTTTGCCGGTGGCGCGGTGATGGAGACAGGCGGCGGTCAGTAAGTGCCCCAGGTTGTACACTTCAAAGTTGTTCCGGTCACGGAACGGCACGGCATGGGTGTCGCCGTTGCGCGCCGCAATCAGCACAGGCGTGTGCAGGTAGCCATCCGCCCGCTGCGCCCGCGCCACCACCTCGATAGCCCGGTCCAGGTTCCGGTCAAGATCAGGGTCCCCGGTCACGGCATAGACCGCGCTGGCTGCCTCCATGAGCTTGTAGAAATCCCCGTCGTTGAATGGCGCTCCCCGGTGCCGCCCCTCGGCCAGCCCGGCCGCGATTTCAAAATTCCGGAAAAACTGCGTGTAATTGGTGCCCTCCATCAGCCGGCCCAAGCCGGGCAGCATCACCCGCCGGCAAACTTCGAAGCGTTGGGCCCAAAAACCTTCCGTCCAACGCGCCTCGTCCAGCCCGACGGCCTGCACCACGGCCGACGGGCTCGCCCGATTCTCAACCACCGGCGCCGCCGCAAAAACCAGCCCGCCCGCCAGGGCGAGCCAGCCCAGGCCCAGGCGGACACCGCACGTTAGAAATCCGTCGGTCATGGTGACGCGAATCTTCCGCGTGCATCCGCCGGTTGCCAAATCAAAAATGCCCCGCCGCGGCGCGGGCACAAAAAAGACAAGCTTTTGGCGCAGTCGAACATTCAGGTGATGCGGTCCCGCGTGCCAAAGTCCCGGTATGACTTCCATGTTGAATCCAAGGCTTGTGGCTGGCCCGGCGGCAACGGTGTTTTGGTTGATGGCGGTGGCGGCGCCAGCCAGTGGGTTGACGGTGAGTGGCCTGCGCTGTGAGCAACTGACCGACCCGGAGGGCATTGACGTCCGGCAACCGCGGCTGAGCTGGGTTTTGGAATCCCGCCAGCGGGATGAAGTCCAGACCGCCTGGCAGGTGATGGTGGCCAGCAGTCCCGCCGCCCTCGAGGCGCGGCAGCCGGATTTGTGGGACAGCGGCAAGGTGGTTTCGGACCAGTCCATCCACGTTCGTTACCAGGGCAAGGAACTCGGTTCCCATGCGCAGTGCTTTTGGCAAGTGCGGGTCTGGGACAAAGCGGGAAAGGCGTCACCGTGGAGCAAACCGGGGCGCTGGACCATGGGCCTGCTGTCGCCGGCGGACTGGCACGGGCGCTGGATCGGGCTGGATGGTGAGGATAAAACCAATTACCTCGAGGGGACCTCCTGGATTTGGAGCGCGGAGCGCGGAACACCCGGGCAGCCCGCAACCAATTGGTTCCGCCGGGTGGTCACCCTGCCGGCCCATCGCCAGGTCACCCGCGCCGTCTTCCAATACACCGGCGACAACGAATGCCGCGGGTTCCTCGATGTTTTCGACCTGGGCGCTCGCAATAATTACCGGACGGTGAAATGGAACGACATCACCTCCCGCCTCGAGCCCGGCCGGACCTGCCTCTTTGGACTGGTTGGCCGGCACGATGGCCGGCAGGGTCCGGCCGGGGTGACTGGCCTGCTGACCATCGAGTTTGACGCCGGCGACCCGCTGGTCATTCCAACCGATGAGAAATGGAAAGTCTCGAGCCACCTCGAGCCGGATTGGAACACCGCCGGCTTTGACGATTCCCAGTGGCGGCCGGCCACGGTCCTGGGGCCGGTGGGAATGGAGCCTTGGGACAAACCGCGCACGGCGGAAGACCGGCGGCTTCCCGCCCGGTGGTTGCGAAAGGAGTTCGTTGTGCAGAAACCGGTCCGCCGCGCCACCGTGAGTTACTCGGGTCTTGGCCTGTCAGAGCTTTATCTCAACGGCAGAAAGGTCGGGGACGAGGTCCTATCCCCCGCATTGTCTCAATACGACCAGCGCGTGTTCTATGTCACCCACGAGGTGACGTCGTTGCTGCAGACGGGCCCCAATGCCTTGGGGGTGGTGCTGGGCGGGGGACGCTTTTGCTCCGACCGCAGCCGGGTTTACGCCGGGACCGTGAACTTCGGCTGGCCGAAACTCCTGCTCCAGTTGCGACTCGAGCATACGGACGGAACGCTCAGCGAAGTGGTGAGCGATGAGACTTGGAAGCTGACCACCGATGGGCCCATTTTGGCCAACGGAGAATTCGATGGCGAGGACTACGACGCCCGCAAGGAAATGCCGGGGTGGAACCGGCCCGGCTACCCCGAACGGGGCTGGGAACCCGCCCGCGTGGTTTCAGCTCCACCCGGCATCCTGGCGGCCCAGATGCAGCCGCCCATTCGCGTGACCGGGACCTTGAAACCCGTCAAAATGACGGAACCGCGGCCGGGGACCTATATTTTCGACATGGGCCAGAACCTGGTGGGCTGGTGCCGGTTGCGGGTTCAGGGGCCGGCCGGGACCCAGGTGCGGCTGCGTCATGCCGAGACCCTCCGCGAGGATGGCATGCTCTACATGGCCAACCTGCGCGGCGCGCGCGCGACTGATTTTTATACGCTCAAGGGAACCGGCCTTGAAATTTACGAACCGCGGTTCACCTATCACGGGTTCCGCTTCGTCGAAGTCACCGGCTACCCCGGCAAGCCAACGCTCAGCGCGCTGGAAGGCCGCGTGGTGAACGACGATTTGCCACGGGCGGGCGAGTTCTCGTGCTCGAACCCGTTGCTCAACCGCATTTACCGGAACGCAACGTGGGGCATCCGCGGCAATTACCGAAGCATCCCCACCGATTGCCCGCAGCGGGACGAACGCCAGGGCTGGCTCGGCGACCGCTCCGAGGAGTGCCGCGGAGAGACATACGTGTTCGACATTTCGGCGCTTTACCCCAAGTGGCTCCAGGACATCAGCGACGCGCAACGGGCCAGTGGCAGTGTGCCGGACGTGGCGCCGGCCTATTGGCCGATTTATTCCGACAACGTGACCTGGCCCAGCACGCTGATCATCGCGCCGGCCGTGTTGCATCGGCAATACGCCGACCGGGACACCCTCGCCGCCCGGTTCGACAGCGCCGGGCGGTGGCTGGACTACATGCGGCAGTTTTTCACCAACGGCATCATTGCCAAAGACAGCTACGGCGACTGGTGCGTGCCGCCGGAAGACCTCCGGCTCATCCACTCGAAAGACCCGGCGCGCCAGACCGACAAGGGCCTGTTGGCCACCGCCTACTTCTACCATGACCTCACGCTGATGGAGCGATATGCCCGCCTGCTCGGCCGGCAAAGCGATGCCGCCCGGTTCGCCGATTGGGCGCGCGAGCTCAAAACCGCCTTTAACCATCGGTTTTTCGACCCGGCCAAAGGTTACTACGATAACGGCTCGCAGACGGCGTGCATTTTGCCGCTGGCATTCGGGCTGGTGGCGGAGGAACACCGGCCGGCGGTGTTCCGGCGGCTGGTGGACAAGATTGAAAATGAGAGCCGGGGTCATGTCGGCACGGGACTGATTGGCGGACAGCATCTCATGCGAGTGCTCTCGGACCATGGCCGCGCGGACCTGGCTTACCGGATTGCCACGCAGGAGGATTATCCCGGGTGGGGTTACATGGTGAGGCAGGGCGCCACCACCATCTGGGAGTTATGGAACGGGAACACGGCGGACCCCACGATGAATTCGGGGAATCATGTCATGCTGCTGGGGGATTTGGTCATCTGGCTCCATGAATACCTCGCGGGCATTGCCGCCGACCCGGACCAGCCCGGCTTCAAACACATTATCATGAAACCGTGCCCGGTCGGGGACCTGTCGCATGTCAAAGCTTCGCATCGCTCGCCCTACGGACTCATTCGCAGCGAGTGGCGCAGGCGTGGAGAAAAGTTCGACTGGCGCATCACGGTGCCGCCCAACACCACGGCCACCCTTTACGTGCCGGCCAGCTCACCCCAGGCCGTGGGCGGCCACGGCAAACGCGCTCGCCTGGGCAGGGCGGTTGAATTCCTCCGCATGGAACCGGGCCGCGCGGTTTACCGGGTCGGCGGCGGCACTTATCATTTCACCAGCCACTGAGGAGGGATTACCGCCACCATCGCGACGCTCCATTTTTGCAGGGTTTCGAGTCGAATAAACATGGCTCCCGCGGCCCGGCATGACTAAGTTGCTTCGGCATGAGTGGAATCGGTCCGCCCGCGCGCTCGTTGAAGGCGCCAGCGGGCGGCCCAACGCGCGCATCACCATGAGAAAAGCTGCCGAGTGTGTTTGCTGGCTCACGATGGGCTTGATGACCGCCGCGGCGGGCCAGGCCGCCGCGCCCGGCACGACGGCCGAAAAGGAGGCTGCCTACCGCAAAACCATCGAAGAGCGTGCCGGCAGAATTGTGGCGGCGTTGAACCTCCCCGACGCCGACACCGCTGCCCGGGTGCGGGACACCATCGCCCGGCAGTATTTCAGTCTCCGCGAACTCCATGACATTCGGGACGCCCAGGCCCGCGCGGCGGCCCAGGCGGCCGGCGCCGATAAAGCCGCCGCCAAACTGGCGGTCCAAAAAGCCAAAGAGCAAATCCGCCCCCGCCTCGAGACATTGCACGCGACATTCTTGTCGGAACTGGCGAAGGATTTGACCAGGGCGCAGGTGGACCAGGTGAAGGATGGGATGACTTACGGCGTGGCGCCGCTCACTTACAACGTTTACCTCAAAATGCATCCCACTCTTACGGAGAGTGAGAAAAAGCAGATTTGGGATTGGCTGCTCGAAGCCCGGGAAATCGCGATGGACGAGGGCACCTCGGAGGAAAAACACGCCGTGTTCAACAAATACAAAGGCAAAATCAACAATTACCTTTCCCGGGCGGGTTATGACGCCCGGAAAGGGGCGGAAAACCTGAAAAAGCAGGCTCAGACGCAATGAGTTCGATTGACAATTCCAGGTTCGGGCGCCACGGCCGGCTGGGGCGCGCCCGCTCATGCCATGCCGGCGCTCTCCTCGCCATCCTCTGGCTTGGGCTCGGGATCATTCCCTCCCTCCAGGCGCAATATCCCAATGTCGCTCCAGACATCGCGCGGGAGGCGGCCGCCCGCCAGGCGGCGGCGGACCGCCGCTCCGACGAGGCGTTTGCCAGGGCCCTGCCGGTGATTCAGGAATGGGCGGCCAAGGGCAAGCCGTACCTTCCCGGGGCCGCAAAGCCGGAGGATTTGCCTCAGGCAAAAATTCCCGCCTTTCCCGGCGCGTGGGGCGGAGGCATGTACTCCTTTGGCGGGCGGGGCGGCCGGGTCATCGTGGTGACCAACCTGAATGACAGCGGTCCCGGGAGTTTCCGCGAAGCGTGCGAGGCTGGCGGACCGCGGGTGGTGGTCTTCAACGTGGCCGGCATCATCAAACTCCAGGACCGCATCCGCATCCGCGCCCCCTACATCACCATTTGCGGCAGTTCCGCCCCGGGCGATGGCGTCTGCATCGCCGGCAACACTGTCGAGCTGGAAACGCACGACGTCATCATCCGGCACATGCGTTTTCGCCGGGGCGAAACCTGGGTGGGGGATCGCAACGATTCCCTCGGCGGGAACCCGGTGGGCAACATCATGATTGACCATGTTTCCGCCAGTTGGGGATTGGACGAAAACCTGTCCATGTACCGCCACATGTACGATCATGACAACGACCCGTCCACCCCGGCCCTCAAGCTGCCGACGGTCAACATCACCATTCAAAACTCGATTTTTAGCGAGGGCCTGAACACCTATCACCACGCCTTTGGCAGCACCCTCGGCGGCTTGAACAGCACCTTCCACCACAACCTCTGGGCCTGCAACACCGGCCGCAACCCCAGCGTCGGCATGTACGGCGACTTCACCTTCGTCAACAACGTCCTGTTCAACTGGGTGCATCGGACCGTGGATGGCGGAGACCACCGCAGTTGTTTCAACATCCTCAACAACTACCTGAAGCCCGGGCCGGCCACGCCGAAGGACGCCCCGGTTTCCTGGCGGCTGTTGAAGCCGGAGTCGGAGCGCAGCAAGACGGTCGTGGACAACTTCGGAAAAGCCTTCGTGGCGGGGAACGTGGTGGAGGGCAACGAACGGGTCACCCGCGACAACTGGGATGGCGGCGTGCAACCGGACGCGCGCGGGTCCCTGCCCGAGGTGCTGGCCAGGATTCGGGTCAACTCGCCCTTCCCCCATGCGCCGCTCAAAATCCAATCGGCCGAAGCGGCCTTTGAAACCGTACTCGAAAACGCCGGCGCCACCCTCCCCCGGCGCGATGCGGTGGACCAGCGCATCATTGAAGCCGTCAAAACCGGCCGGGTCACCGCGAAACCCGGCCCCGATTTGGCGTCCGACCTCGGGAAAGTCGGCTATTCGCCTCAGACAATCAACGAGCTGATCCGCCTGGTGCCGCTGGGCATCATCACCCATCCCTCGCAAGTGGGGGGCTACCCCGAATACCGGGGCGTCCCCTACAAGGACTCCGACAGCGACGGCCTGCCGGACGAGTGGGAGACACGGCACGGTCTGAACCCGGCCGATCCCGCGGATGCCACTGGCGACCTGAACCACGATGGCTACACCAACATCGAACAGTTCCTTTACGAGGGGTCAGTCCTATAATTTTAGCGCGGTGAAAAAAGTTACGTCACCCCCGCCCCCCGCTCCGCCGCCATCGGCTGACTTGCGGCAGGGCGATGCAGCCTGGTCCGGGCAGCGGGTGGTTTCGCCAACGGGCCCGGAGCCTGACGAGTTTGAGAACAAAGTGATATGCGATTCTCCCGGACAGCGGCGGCAGCGGCCGCGCGCCCGGCCGGACTGCTGGCCGGTCTGATTGCGTTTAGCCTGGCGCACGCGGCGGACTTGAAGCTGTGGTATGGCCAGCCCGCGCGGACCTGGACCGAGGCCCTGCCGGTCGGCAACGGGCACATGGGGGCCATGGTCTTTGGGGGGACGGCGTCCGAACGCATCCAGTTCAATGAGGACACCCTGTGGAAAGGAAAACCGCACGATTACGTTCGCGCGGGCGCGGGCGAGCATTTGAATGAAATTCGGCGGCTGGTGTTTTCCGGGCAGGCCGACGCGGCGGGCAAACTGGCGCGCGAAAAGGCCATCAGCGACCCGGTCCGGCAGATGCCTTACCAGCCGTTTGGCGATTTGCGTTTGGAATTTCCCGGGCACGACAACGTCAGCGAATACCGGCGGGAACTGGACCTTGAAACAGCCATGGCCAGCACACTGTATCGGGTGGGAGGCGTGCAGTACCGGCGGGAGGTGTTTGCCAGTTATCCCGATCGCGCCTTGATCATGAGGCTGACGGCTTCGGAACCCGGCCGGATTGATTTTTCGCTGCGTCTGGACAGCCCGCATACCAACATGGTGAGCCGGGCGCTGGGCCCGGACACGCTCGCTTTGAAGGGCCAACTGGGAACCGACGGGCTCAAGTTCGAAGCCCGGGTGCGAGTCCTGGCCGCTGGCGGAGCCTGCACCAACCGTCAGGACGTTCTCGAAGTGGAGAAGGCGGACGCCGTCACGGTGGTGTTGGTGGCGCGAACCAGCTTTCGCACCTTTCAGGACATTAGCGGCGACCCGGCGGAGCGATGCGCCTTGGACCTGAAACGGCTCGCAGGAAGAGAGTATGCGGCTCTTCGCGCGGCTCACCTGGCCGATCACCAGCGTTTGATGAGCCGCGTCAGGCTGGAATTGGGCGGCCCCTCCGCAGCGGGAATGCCGGTGGATGAGCGCCTGGCCCGCCTCAAACAGGAGGGATTGGCCGCGGACCCCGGCCTGGCGGCGCTGCATTTTCAGTATGGGCGGTACCTGCTGATAGCGAGCAGCCGGCCGGGCAGCCAGCCCGCCAACCTGCAGGGAGTGTGGAACGAGGAACTCAACCCGCCCTGGGAAAGCAAATACACGCTGAACATAAATTGCGAGATGAACTACTGGCCGGCGGAGGTGTGCAACCTGAGCGAGTGCCACGAGCCCTTGTTTGACCTGATTGACGACCTCACGATCAGCGGCGCCCGGGCGGCCAGGAAACAATACGGCGCGCGCGGGTGGGTGGTTCATCACAACACTGACCTTTGGCGCGGGGCGGCGCCGATCAACAACATTGACGGCTTCTGGCCCACGGGCGGCGCGTGGCTGTGCCATCACCTTTGGGAGCATTACCTCTTCACGGGGGACCGCGCTTTCCTCCGCAAGCGGGCTTATCCGGCCATGAAAGCCGCCTCGCTGTTCTTTGTGGATTTCCTGGTGCCGGACCCCGCCACCGGCTGGCTGGTGACCTGCCCCTCGCATTCTCCCGAGCAGCCGCCGCCCGGCCGGCCGCTGTTTGCCCCCGGTCCCACGATGGACAACCAACTGATTCGGGCGCTGCTGACCTACACCCTCGAGGCGGCGGCCATCCTCGGCGTGGATGAGAAGTTCGCCCGGCAACTGGCGGAGGTGCGGGGCAAACTGCCGCCGAATCAAATCGGCCGGCACGGCCAGTTGCAGGAGTGGCTCGAGGACTGGGATGCTCCGAACAACAATCACCGCCACATGTCGCCGTTGTTCGCGCTTTATCCGGGCTGGGAGATCAACCCGGGCAACCCGCGGATTTACGACGCCGCGCGGCGCCTCCTGGAGTGGCGGGGGGACGGGAGCACGGGCTGGAGTTTTGCCTGGCGCATGGCCTTGCGGGCGCGAACCGGCGACGGCGAACAGGCGTTCAAGCAGTTTCAGGGCCTGTTGCAGCGCCGCACCCTGCCGAACCTCTTCGACCTCTGCGGCCCTTTTCAGATTGACGGGAATTTTGGCGCCTGCGCCGCGGTGGCGGAAATGCTGCTCCAAAGCCACCTCACGGCTGACACCGGCTCGAAGGTTCCGGCTCGCATTTTGGATTTGCTGCCTGCGCTGCCCGGCGCTTGGAGAGACGGCTCGATTTCAGGCCTGCGCGCCCGCGACGGCTTCCAGGTGGATTTGGAATGGAAGGACGGGCGGCTCTCGAAGGCCCTCGTGCGCTCCGACCTTGGCCGTCCGGTGAAAATTCGCTGCGCCGGCCATGAACTGGCGCTGACTCCGAAAAGCGGGCAAACACTGGTGCTTGGCCCAGACCTCAAGCCTCAATTCCCGCCGAAACCATGAACCCATCATCCCTCTTTCCGCAAAGCGCCTCGCGCCGGGCGTTTCTGAGAACCGCGATGGCCGGCGCGCTGGCGTTATCGTGCGGGCCGTGGGTTGGGTCCCGCCGGGCCGGCGCCGAGCCGGCGCCCCCCCGCTCCACGCTGCGTTACAAAATCGGCGTCAGCGACATCATGATGCTGAAGCGGCAGAAACTCGGGGCATTGCCCCTGGCAAAAGAAGTTGGCGCCGACGGGGTGGAGGTGGACATGGGCGGGCTGGGCGACCGCGAGACGTTCGACAATCAACTGGCCAAACCCGAGGTGCGCGAGCAATTCCTCGCGCAGGCTCGGGAGCTGAACCTGGAGATCTGCTCGCTGGCAATGACCGGTTTCTTCGCGCAATCGTTCGCCGAGCGGCCCACCGTCGCCCGCATGCTCCAGGATTGCGTGGACACGATGAAGGCCATGGGGGTCAAGGTGGGGTTTCTGCCGCTCGGCGTCCGGTCGGACCTGAGGCAGCAGCCCGAGCTGAGAATGCCGGTGCTGGAACGACTGAAGCTGGCCGGACGAATCGCCGCCGAGGCGGGCGTGGTCATCGGCGTGGAAACTTCGCTGCCAGCCGCCGAGGAGGCGCAACTGCTGGACGAGGTAGGCTCGCCGTCCATCAAGAGCTATTTCAACTTCGCCAACGCCGTCAAATACGGCCGCGACCTGCCGGCCGAGCTTCGCACCCTGGGCCGGGACCGTATCGCCCAGATTCATTGCACCAACGAAGACGGCGTCTGGCTCGAGAAAGACCCGAAGATCAACCTGCCGGAAGTGCGAAAAACGCTCGAGGCCTTGGGCTGGTCCGGCTGGCTGGTGGTTGAGCGATCGCGCGACGCCGCCGACCCGCGCAACGTCCGCCGCAACTTTGGCGCCAACACCGCTTATCTCAAGAAAATCTTCCAGGAGAGCTGAAACATGAAACCACCTTTTGTCCTCGCTCCCACAGTACCGGCATGCCGGCGGCTCACGCAGGATTGGCCCCGCTGGGTGGGGCTCCTTTTGCTTGGCGTTCAAACCGGTGGCGCCGCCGAGCTGGCCGTCAAAGCGGTGAATCCCCTGCCGATTTCCCGGTCGCGGCAAACGCTGGAACTGACTGCCGCGCAGCTTGCCGGGCTGGGGGCCGCCGACCTGCGCACCGTTCACGTTAGAGACGCCCGAGGACAGGCAATCCTCTGCCAGGCGGTTGACACGGACGGAGACGCGTATCGGAAACCCGATGTGGTGATTTTCCAGGCGGATTTTGCGGCCAGTGAAACCAAAACCTTCACGCTGGTGACGGGGCCGAAGCAGGTTTACACCAAAGACCAGTTTCAGGCTTACGGCCGGTTTGTCCGCGAACGATTCGACGACTTTGCCTGGGAAAACGACCGGATTGCGCATCGGATGTATGGGAAGGCGCTCGAGACGTGGGCCGGCGAGCCGCTGACCAGCAGCACGGTGGATATCTGGTCCAAGCGCACAACGCGCCTGGTGATCAACGACTGGTACCTGACCGACGACTACCACGCCGATCACGGCGAGGGAGCGGATTTCTATTCGGCCGGCCCCAGCCGGGGCTGCGGCGGCAGCGGGATTTGGGAGGCCGGCCGCTTGTGGACCTCGCGAAATTTCGTCCATTCCCGGGTGCTGGCCAACGGCCCTATTCGGGTCCTGTTCGAGCTCGAGTATGAGCCGTTCGAGGTCAACGGACGCAAGCTGCGGGAAGTCAAGCGCATCTCGCTGGACGCGGGCAGCCAGTTGGACCAGTTCACCAGTTCCTACCAGTGGGAGGGAGAGGCCCCGGGTCGCCCGCTGGTGGTTGGCTTGGGCATCAAGAAGACCGCCGGCGCGGTGAAGAATTTTTCCGCGGAGGCGGGGCTGCTGCGGGTCTGGGAGAAAATGGCCAAAAACGCGGGCATGCAAGGCCTGGCCATCGCCGCCCCGCCCGCCCAAGTCAGCGGTGAAGCCGAAGACGAGCTGAATTATCTCCTCCTGGCCCGGTCCCGCGACGACCTGAAGCTCACCTACTGGGCGGGCTTTTGCTGGGACAAGGCGGGGCTCCTCACCAACAGCGCCGCGTGGGAAAGCCACCTGGCGAACTTCGCTCGGGGCTTGTCCGCTCCGGTCGAAGTGTCCATAACCAGCCGGTGATGGCCAACGGCAACCCGTCCAGGCATCTTCTCCGCAACATGAGCAAAAGGGTCAACTTTGCGAAAAGGCGACAGACTCCGTTTCGCGGACCCGCGACCTCCTCCCGCACAATATCTTTATGAGACCAAGACGACTCCCCTGGACCCTGGCGGCGCTGGCCCTGCTCGGGCTCGGCGCCCTGAGCGGATGCCGAACTGTCAACCAAACGCCCGCGGCAAAATCGGCCCGGTTTGACGGGGCCACCCCCTTGCAGTGGTCGGTCCGAATGGCCGATTCGGAAACGTCCCGGCGCGGAGACCGGCTGGCCTGGCGGCCCGAGCGGAAGGTCAAGTGGGATTACACGGCCGGCCTTTTCACCCTGTCGCTGCTCCGGCTGAACGAAAAGGTGCCCCGGCCGGACTACGTCGAGTTTGCGAAGGATGCCATCGGCTCGTTCATTGCCGCGGACGGAACGATTCAGGGTTACAAGCTCGAGGAGTATAACATAGACAACGTGGCGCCAGGGCGGACGGTGCTGGCCCTGTATCAGCTCACGGGGGAGGAACGGTACCGCCGCTGCGCGGACTTGCTGCGGCAGCAACTTCGGGTGCAGCCGCGAACCAGCGATGGAGGTTTCTGGCACAAACAGCGGTATCCCTGGCAGATGTGGCTGGACGGGCTTTTCATGGGCGCGCCCTTCTACGCCGAGTACACGAAACTCTTCCGCGGCCCGCCGGAGGATTACGACGACGTGGTGCGGCAATTCCAGCTTATTGACCAGCATCTTTACGATCCCAAGAGCGGTTTGTTCTATCACGGCTGGGACGAGAAACGCGCGCAGGAGTGGGCCAATCCGGCGTCCGGGACCTCCTCCAACTTCTGGGGGCGCGGCCTTGGCTGGTTTGCCATGGCGCAGGTGGATGTGCTGGACTATTTGCCCGCCCGACACCCCGGCCGCGCGGAGATCGTCCGGTTGATACGGAAGACTGCGGAGGGCATCCGCAAACACCAGGACGCAGCCAGCGGTTTGTGGTGGCAGGTGCTGGACCAGGGGACACGCCCGGGCAACTACCTCGAGGCCAGCGCCAGCGCCATGTTTGTCTATTCCCTGGCCAAGGCGGTGAACCAGGGTTACCTCTCGCGCGAATACGTGCCGGTGATTCTCCGGGGTTATTCGGGGTTGATTGAGCGGCTGATCCGCCGGGAAGAGGGGGGGCGCATCTCGCTGACGCAATGCTGCGCGGTGGCCGGGCTGGGTTACGGACGGGACGGTTCCTACGAGTATTACCTGCGCGAGCCGGTGGTCGAGAATGACCTCAAAGGCGTGGGGCCGTTCATCCTCGCCGGGATCGAAGTGCAAAAACTGCTCGGCTTGCCGATGACGGCTTCGCCGGACCTTGCAGGAAAAGGCCCCGTCGCACCGTCCATTGGCGAAGGCTGGGCGGGACTGCCGCGGATTCTGGCCCGCATCCGGCCGCCTACGATCCCGCGGCGCGAGTTCTCGATTGCGGATTTCGGCGCGGCAGCCGGCGGGCAGACCGATTGCACCCAGGCCATCGCCCGGGCCATTGACGCGGCGGCCAAAGCCGGCGGCGGCCGGGTCGTCGTCCCGCCCGGCGAGTATCTGACCGGCCCGGTTCATTTGCTCAGCCGGGTCAATCTGCATCTGGAAGAAGGGGCGACGCTGAAATTCACCACGAACGCCGAGGCCTATCTGCCGGCCGTCCGGACCCGGTTTGAAGGGATGGACTGTTGGAACTATTCGCCGCTGATCTATGCCTTCGAGCAGCACGACATTGCGATCACCGGCAAGGGAGTCCTGGACGGCCAGGCCGGCGACGACAACTGGTGGAGCTGGAAAGGCCGGACCGGCGCGACGAACAACCAAAACGCCGCCCGGGCCCGGCTCGCCCGGTTGGTGGCGAACAACGCGCCGGTGGACCAGCGGGTTTTTGGACGGGGCGACTTTTTGCGGCCGTCCTTCATCCAGCCGTACCGGTGCCGCAATGTGCTGATCGAAGGCGTGCGCATTCGCCGCTCGCCCATGTGGGAAGTCCACCCGCTGTTTTGCACGAATGTCATTGTGCGCGGCCTCGATATTCAAACCCACGGTCCCAACAACGACGGCTGCAACCCCGAATGCTGCCGGGATGTGCTGATCGAAAACACCGTGTTCGACACCGGCGACGACTGCATCGCCATCAAGTCCGGCCGGAACAACGACGGCCGCCGGCTCGGCCTGCCCACCGAGAACGTCATCGTGCGCGGCTGCACGATGAAGGACGGGCATGGCGGGGTCACGATGGGCAGCGAAATCTCCGGCGGGTGCCGGAATGTGTTCGTCGAGAATTGCTGGATGAACAGCACGAATCTCGACCGCGTCCTCCGGTTCAAGTCCAACGCCGTGCGCGGGGGCGTGGTCGAGAACATCTTTGTCCGGGATGTCCGGGTTGGCAGCGTGCGGGATGCCGTCCTGCAGATTGATTTTCTGTATGAGGAAGGCACCAATGGCGTCCACCGGCCGGTGGTTCGCAACGTGGTGGTCGAGCGCCTGGACGTGCAGCGGGCCCAACGCGTGCTCGACATCCGCGGCTATCGCGGCGCCGAAATCCGCGGCGTCCGCATTCACGACTCGGTCTTTCGCGGCATCAGCCGGGACGATTCGGTCACGGAAGGGGATGTCAAACTGGTGAATTGCCGAATCCTCCGCGAATAAGCCCTCCGGCGGCCGCCCCCTTGTCTCTTGGCGTCCAGACCCGGCTTGAGATTTTCGCGCGCTGCGCTATCGTTCCCCCATGCCGATTTACGAGTTTCATTGTGAGCAATGCGAGAAAGACAGCGAAGTGCTGGTGCGCAGCAGCCATTGGGAGGGCACTCCCTGCCCCCATTGCGGCTCGACCCGGCTGTCCAAGAAGCTGTCGGTGTTCGCCTCCACAACGGCAAATTCGGGGGGCGGCGACGCCCCGGCGTGCGGCATGGGCAATGGCGGCGGCTGCGGCTGCTGCTGCGGAGGCGGACCGCATCGTCACTAATCTCTTCCCCGATAGCCGGCTCGTCCGCGGTCTTGCGGCAACACGGCCGTAATAAAAACCGCGTCCCCCTTTCCCAGACCGGGTTGAAGAATTTTCAGGCGGCCGGAACTTCAGCCGCGGCCTGGACAACGGTCGCGGGCTGGATTTGAGTGAGGTTGGCCACCGCCCAATCCGGGTGGTGCTGTCGCAACTCTTCCAAAGTGGCCCCGCCGGTGGCCACGGCCAGAACCCGGGCGTTGATGGCCCGCGCGCAACGAATGTCCAGCGCGGTATCCCCGACCACCAGCACCTGGTCGCCCCGCAACGGTTCCCCCAGCAGCCGGCTGCCCCGCTCGCGCGCCACCGCCGCGATCTCCCCCCGGTCCTCGGCATCGTCGGCGAACGCGCCCGTGGTGAACACCTCCCACAGGCCCGCCCGCCGCAGCTTGATCTCCGCCCCCAGCCGGATGTTGCCCGTGAGCAAGCCCAGCAGGGGCGGCTGCGGCAGGTCCTGAAGCCCGCGAATGAACTCGCGCACGCCGGCACAAATCTCGATTCGCGCCTCCTGCAACAGGTGGTCCAGCCAAAAGACGTAACGGTCAAAAAAGCGGCGAAAGTTCTCCGGGGTGGGCGGGATGTTGTGAAATCCGAAGAACTCGCGCACCAGGCTGCGGTCGGTCCGGCCGGCGAATTTCAGCTTTTCGAAGCCGTCCAGTTGGCCGAATTCAGTCGAAAAAACCTTGCCGAAAGCCCGCACCCCGACGCCGCCGGTCCGGATCAGCGTCCCGTCAACATCAAACAACACCAGCCGCACGCCGGCCTTGGGCGTGGGCAGGTTCGGCGGCAAACCAACAGTCATGCGAATGGGTTTAAAACGGCCGGCGCCATCACCGGCTTGATCAGTTCCCGGAGCCCGCGCCAATCCCCGCAGCCCTCGGCCGAGCCCGCGCGGATGCTCCCGACAGTCTCAGCCTGCCATGGCTGCCAAACCGGTTCAAGGGCGTGGTGTCGAGGCGGCGGGGCCGGGCTGGGCGAAGGGCCAGCGGCGGGTGCGCCAGCTCCAAATGAGGAACAGCGCCACCCCCAGGGCCAGGGCGACAAAGGACCCAAGCTTGAGCGGGGTGTCCGTGGTCCAAAACAGGAACATCCACCCCGCCAGCGCCAGCAAGGCCGGCAGCGGATAAAGCCACATCTTGAAAGGCAGCGCCCGGTCGGGCTGCAGCCGCCGCAACAGGATGACCGCGCCGGCCTGCCCGACGAATTGAACCAGAATGCGCATGGTGATGAGCGCATCAATCAACGTGGTGAGGCTGACAAAGCTGAAAATCAGGGAGAGAACGACGATAAACACGAGCGAGACGTGCGGAAAATGCTTGGTGGGATGCAGGCGCGAGAAAACCGAGAAGAAATAGCCGTCGCGAGCGGCGGCGTACGGGACGCGCGAGTAGCCCAGCGTCAGCGCGAAAATGGAAGCGAACGCCGTCCAGAGGATCATCACCGTGAAAACCGTCGCGGTGCCTTTGCCCCAGATTTTTTCCATGAAAATGGAGGCGATGGGGGCCGGACCGGAGTCCGGCACGGGGGTGAAGGTGCGCCAGGGAACCACGCCAATGATGGCGAGGTTCATCGCCAGGTAAATCGCAGCCACGGCCACCAGGCTGAGAAGGATGGAACGGGGGATGACCCGGCCCGGGTCGCGAACCTCTTCGCCAATGTAACAGATGTCGTAGTAACCGAGGTAATCATAGACGCCGATGCGGGCGGCAGCCCCGAGCCCCATCACGAAGCCCAGCGAAAAATCGAACGCGCCCGGCGGGAAATCGAAGGCGATTTTGGCGTCGAAATGGCCGGCGCCGCTGAAGATGACCGCGGCAACGGTCAACATCGTGCCGGCCCAAAGGCTGACGGTGATTTTGCCGATCGAGCCGATCTGGCGGTAGAGCAGAACCAGCAGGAGCAGGCCGAGCCCCAGGATCACCCAATGCAGCGTCGCAGGGGAGGCGTCGCCCCACAGAAAACTGAGATACTGCTTCAACCCGATGAACCCCGACCCGATCTCCATCGGACCACTGAGGATGAACTGCCAGATGAATAGAAACGCCATCAGCCGGCCCCAGGTGTGGGGGCCAAACCCCTCTCGCAAATACGTGTAGGTCCCGCCCGCCCGGGGCATGGCCGCGCCCAGCTCGGCCCAGATCAACCCGTCGGGCAGCGTGATTAGCAGGGCCACCACCCAGCCCAGCATGCATTGCGGGCCGCCGCCGTTCACCGCCGACATCAGCGCCGGGATGGTAATAAACGGCCCGATGCCGATCATATTTGACATGTTCAGCGCGGTGGCCTGGAACAATCCAAAACGGCGGATGAGGTGGGGTTGGGGGGCCGGCGTGTCGTGGTTCACGCCGTGCTTTGTATCAAAGCAACCGCCGAGAGCAAGGCTGCGCGCAGACCCACCCCGCCGCCCGAAGCTCTAGCGCGGCCCACGGGGCGCCTGCTGCGTCGGTGTCTTCAGCGGGTAAAGGCCCGGACAGCAGCCGAAGGCTTCATGGAAGGCCTGGCTGAAGTGGCTCAGGCTCGAGTACCCCACCTCGAGCGCGGCTTCGGTGACATTGCACTGGCCGCTGCGGAGCAGCTCGGCCGCGCGTTCCATGCGGAGGCGGCGTAAATAGAGCGGGAGGGTGGTGCCCGTCAATTTCGAAAAAGTGCGGCTCAGATAAAACGGGCTGCACCCGACGCGTTTGCCCAGTTCTTCGAGCGACAACGGTTCGGCCAGGTGCTGCTTCAGCAGGGCCACCACCCGGTCCACCCGTTCCTGCGCCAGGCGCTCCTGCCGATGACAGAACAGTTCCTGGCCGGCGGGCGGCTGGTATAAGAACCAGGCGGCCAGCTCGAGCGCTTTGGCCTCGAACCAGGCTCGCTGCGCGGGGGCGTAAACGGGCGGGTGCCGCAAACTGGCAATGACCTGGTGATGGCGCTCGGTCAGCAGGGAAAGCGGCCCCACGCCCGACCGGCCGTCCCCCGCCACCGCGTTGCGGGTTACCTCGTGAAGCTGGCCGGCGTCCCGCCCCAAGCGTTCCTGGAGGAAGCTCGGCGAATACTCAATGGTCAGAAAACGATGCCGCTGCCCGGGCTGCCGCCCCGCTCGCAACGGAAGGCTGCCCTGGTAATAAAAACCGCCGGTGCCGGGCCCGAATTCCACCCGCGCCTCCGTCGAGGCCACCCAACCCCGGCCCTCGAGGTTCAGGCAGATTTCCGTGCTGCCGGGGTGAAAACTGCCCGACCAGTCGAACTCCCGTGTCAGCGCAAACTCGTGCCACTCGAAACTCACGCCCTCCTCGCGGTAACGCGCCCACAGCTTGTGCCAGCCCGAGCCGACCTCGCGCCAGACTCCGGCCTCGGAAAAAGCGCCGGCGCCGGCCCGGCGCGCGCGCGCCGGTCCCTCCCGCTGGATTTTGGTCGAGCGCCCGGTCATGTTTAGACTTCGGAAAACAACTAATAAGAAGGATATATAACGGCCGGCCCGGCTGCAAGGCCGCGCGCCCCGGTGCGCGCCGGCGTCGGGGAAAGGGCTTTCGTTTCCGCTGAATGTCAAGGCCGGCCGGGGCCGGCCTCCGGCGCCGCGGCGGGAGGGAGGGGATCAGACATCCGCCGTGGCGGGGCCGGGGCTGGAGGGAGTGAGCGTGAGCGGGACGCGCAGGTCGCTCATGTGGGCGTCGTCAAAGGCGAGAATGATCTCGAAAGATTGAAGGCGCTGATGAAAGGCGGTGTGGGCGGCCTGCACAGTGCCGCCGAAGTCCAGGGCTTGAGCCGGGTCGGAAGTCCAGCGGCCGGCTGAATGGTAATAGCGCCGGGAGCTGCTGTCGAATAAGAGAACGCGCATGGGGCCGGTGTCGAGTTTGGAGACGGATTCTCCGACCCGACGGCGGCCGCTTCAAGGTTTTGTTATTAACAGATACTCACACGCTGTTCACAGCTTATTGTCAATAGGGCAGCAGGCTGCGCCGGCTGGAGTGGAGGCGGACGGGCCCCAGGAGCCCCGAGGGCGCGAGCGGCTCGCTGGCCCGCAACTTCAGGTCGGCGGTGAGGAACGGCTTGAACTCCAACGGGGCGGGCGAGGCGGCGCCCGGGCGGGGAAAGCCATTGGGGTATTTGACATCCCCGAGCAGGCGGTTGCGCCAGGTGCCGGTCACCCGAACTTCGAGGGCGTTGGTTCCGGCGCGAGCCGCTGACGTAATGTCCACGTGATAGGGCGGTTTCCAGTAGATGCCTTGGGGCCGGCCATTGACGAAGACTTCCGCCACGCTCTCAACCCGGCCGAGGTCGAGCCACAGGCGCCGGCCTTCCCGCAGCCGGTCGGCTGGCACTTCAAAGCCGCAGGTGTAGCGGGCGGTGCCGGCGAAGTGCTGGATGGCCGGGTCGGGATGCTCGGCAAGCGAAACCAGCCGCGCCAAAGTAATGCGGGGCGGCACATCGCGGTTGGATGGGAAATGCACCTGCCAGGGGCCGCCAAGATCCTGAGAGGGCGGCAAGTCCGCCGCATGGATGGTGTTCTTGCGGCCGTTCTTCCATTCGAGGGTGTAGCGGCTGGGAGAGAAAACTTCGATTTCGAGGCCGGTTCGTTGACGGGAGATTTGGATGGGGGTCACGGCCCAGCCTTCCGTCATGGCCGGTTTGGCGGTCGCCAGGGCGGTGATTTCGGCCGGGGCCAGCGCCCGCGGCAGGTTCGTCAGGCCGGAAAACTCGCCTCGGAATCCCGCGTTGCCTGACGGTTCGACACTCAAGCCGGAATGGACTTTGAACCGGCTGCGCAGGCCTTTGCGGACGAGTTTTCCGTTGAGATAGAGGCTGGGCTGGCCGGCGTCGTACACCACGGCCAGATGGGTCCAGTCCTCCACCGGGCCGGCGTAAGTCAGCAGGGGCGCGTAGTAATTGGCGGTGTGCTCATACACGACCACGCCGTTGCGCCCGACGGAAATCCCCGCTCCCGCGCAACCGCCCTCGGGAAACCGGCTATCGCCATGAAACGCCGTGACCAGCTCGTTGCGCACCTGACGGAGTTGGACGCCGGAATCGGCCTCCGGCGGAAGGCCGATTTCCATGGCGGGCTTGACCCATCCCGTCATGGTGAAGGTGCCCGGTGTTTCCGGGCCGGCAGCCGCCGCTTCGAGACTCGGGGGAGGAGGCGTGGCTTGCAGGATGATTTGGTCGTCCATCCGCACCGCGACAATCGGCGGGTTGCGTCCGGGCGGTTCGCGAAACACCACGAAGACCGAACCGCGGGGCTCCAGTTGAAGCGGAACGCACGTGCCGGTTTCGGTGCGGTCGAACACGGCGGTGACGCGGCGCCGGGCCAGCACCGCATCCCACAGCTCGGGCGCCTTGTCTTTGACGCGGAAAACCGGGGCGAGAGTCACCGCCTGCTCACTCTGGTTGGAGACAAAGTAAATCTCGGCCTCGCCGGTCGAGCGGTGCGTCCACAGAATTTGTTTGGGGTCGGCGCCCGAAAAATCCGGCGGAATCCCGAGCGCGGCCAGCGCCGGCGGCAGTTCCGAGTAGCGGAAGACCCGGCCTTTGCCGAAGCGGGCTTCCCGGCTGGACACGCCGTCACAGCCGGCCCAAAGCTCGGCGGCGAGTTCCCGGACGCGCTGATCGCATTGGGGATGGTTTTGGAGGCTGGGCGAACGGGCGGGAGGGGCGCCCAGGATCGCGCCGCCGTCGGCCACCAGGTCGCGGATTTTCCGGAGCAGCTCGGGCCGCATCGTGTCGAGCTGCGGGAGAACCAGGAGCCGGTAGGACATCCCGTCGGGAAGAACGAAGCGATGATTGCGGACTTTGAGGCGCTCGAGGATCACTTCGGCGTTGAGATAATCAAAATCGTAGCCCGGCGGCAGCGGCGGCTGCCGGACGCCCGTCATTTTGGGGGTGTCCTCGCCGATGAAATAGGCGATGTCGGCCACATGCTTCCCCTGCTGGAGGAGGAAATGGCAGCGGCGATAATAGTTGATCCACTCGCGGCCTTGCTCAAACCAGGTGTTATGGCGGTTGAACTCGGTGCTGAACCAGGCGTTGACCCCGGGCAGCCGGTCTTCCCACGGCTGATGAATGTACACGTGCAGAACCCAGTGGTTGATGCCCTCGGTGAGGGCCCAGTCCCCGCGCTTCTTCAGCGACCAGGGCGTGCTTTCAAATTTCTGGACGCTGGTGAAGGCCTCGGCCGAAACGCGGGGTTTGCCGTAGATATGGGCCGCCGAGGAGGCGGCGCGCAGTTCGATGCTGCCGAGGTCGCCGGTCGCCCAAAATTCCCCGCTCACTTCGTCGCTCTGCCCCCCGTATTGCAAAAACTCCCCCGGAAAGCCCCAGTGGCCGTAGTTCTCAAGCCAGAGCTTGAGTCCCTGCCGGTTGCAGGCTTTCCGCAGCCCCCCCACGTAACCGTAGGAAATCTCGTCGGCCACCAGCCGCCGCAAATCCCACAGGAACCGGTCGGATTGGTCGGCGCCGCCCACCACCCGGCCCGTGAGCGCCGGCAGGTAAGGCAGGGGATCGTAGCCGTACTGCTTTTTGAATTTCGCGGCGAGACCGTCGGTCCAGTTTTGGGAGCCCATTTCGTAGCTGTCGGCAATGACGCGGGTGAAAGCCTTGCGGTCGTCGCGGGAGAGGTTCTTGAGGAGTCTGCCGATGTAAGCGTCAAAGTGCGCCTGGACGGCGGTAGCGTTCATCTTGTCCACCTCCAGGCCCTGTCCTTCGGGCGAAGCCGGCGCGTTCTTGATGCCCGTTGGCAGCATCCCGCTACGCACCACAATCCAATCCCCGGGCGGGACATCCCACCGCAAAGTGCCGTCGGGCTGCAAGCGGCGGGTCAGGTCCTGGACCGCGCCGGGTGCGACCGCCAGGTCGTCGGCCTCGAGCGGAGCGGTTTGGGGCCAGAGATAGGCATCCCACATGGGCAGGGGCGTGGGATGCATTTTGGCCAACTGTTTTTCGAGGTACCGCTCGATTCGCGGGCCCGAACGCAGCTCGATTTCCGCCAAACCGGGCTGGCCGCGCAGGGCGGAAAAAACCAGCCGGAAACGGGTGCTGGTTTGTTTGGGGAAAGAGATGGCCACCGGGGCGTGGGGGATGAATCCCACCGAGATGTTGTTGTTGGAACGGTCAACCACGAAATCGCGCACCTTGCGGAACGCGCCGCCGGCATCCGCGGCCTGGAGCTCGCACCGCGCGCTGAAATCCGTCCGCACCGGCACCAGCACCAGCGAGCGCGCGGTGAAGGGTTCGGCCAGTTCCAATTCGACCGTGACCCCGCCTTGTTGCCGGCCCGCGCCGGCCGGGAACATGACCTCGGTGGAGCGGTCCCCGTCCACCAGGCGCCCGGCCTGGTCGAGGGCCGGGCTGCAGGTCAGGCGCGGGGCTTTCGAGGCAATCACCGTTCCCTCCTCGCGGGGGGCGGGAAAGGCCAGGACGGCAATGTCCTGGAAATGCTCGCCGGGAGCGGGCAATTTTTGCTCGAATCGGGCCGGGCCGGTGACCCGCAATTCGCTAAAAGCCACGTAGCGCATGGCCTGCTCCGGCTTGATCCAAGGTCCACCCGACTGGCTCCAGCCCGGGCAATTGAACAGGCCGACCTCGACCCCCAGCCGGCCGCCTTCTTTCACGGCATGCTCGACCATGCCCCACCATTCGTCGGTCAGCGCCTTGACGTCCCCGATTTTCACATCCTCCAAGTAGATGTTACCGATGAAAGCCTGGCCGATGCCGACGCGCTTCATGGCCTCAAGATCGCGCGTGATGCCTTCCCGCGAGATGTTGTCGCTGATCCAGTACCAGTAACACCAGGGCTGGGTCGAGGCCGGCGGATTGGCAAAGCCGGCGTCGAGCCAGTCCGCCTTGGCGCCGCAGACGCCGGCGAGGAGGCTGCTGGCCAGAAGGAGAGATAAGGAGGTTTTCATGATTTTTTTACACAAGAATTGAGCCATACACCTGCAGGCACGTTGTCTCAAATTCAGGTTCTAGCGGAGGGAAACAAAGGGATTCGGCGCTGTCAAGCCGCGCGGCCGCAGCACACCCCAACGGGGCGGGGACGTCTCGTCCCCGTCGCACGGCCCTTCGTCCCACTTCGCCCCGTCCCCGCCAGCGGATTGGTCGGGACGCGTTCCACTGTCCCCGTTAGTGTCGCGAAATTGACAGCTACAGCCAGGGCCGGCGACGTCTCGTCGCCGTGACATCCCCTCGCAACCCAACACTTTTTCTGGGACGAGACGTCCCAGCCCCCATCCCGACCCTCAATGACTTCGGGGTTGGAGACGTCCCGTCTCCACACCTCCGACGCCCGAAACCAGCAAACCCTCTCGGAGCAGGGACGTCTCGTCTCCGCTCCCCCCCAACGTGGTCCGTTTCCAAACGGCGTGCTCCAAGAAGGCGGGCTGGTTTCGAGCGCATGGGAGCAGGGGCGACGAGACGTCGGCCCTCCCACAAAGTGCTGCTGCGCTGCTGCGGCGTTGACGGTGCCGACGGGCGGTATCTACATTATACGGGCGCAGTCGCCGAAGCCTGCGTCAAGTGTCACGAGATTGAATTCGCCCACACCACGTGGAGAACTGCCGCGCATCGCGATGTCCGCTGCGTCGCCTCCCATGGCCGCACGACCCTGCTTTGCCCGCGCACCGCACCCCGGCTCAGGCCGTGCGGGAGCCCTCGCGCTTCTTTGCCGGCCAAACCGCAACCCTTACCGCACCATGACAAACCTCAAACCACTGAACCTACACTCGTCCGTGGCGGCATCGGGAAAGCGCGTCACGGTTGCAGCCAGCCCGGGCAGGCGACGCTCTGCCGGGACGCGGCTGCGGACCCCTTGCCGCTCATGGGTTCCACGTCCGGCCTCCTTCGTGCTTGCGACGCTTCTTTGCCTCGCCCTCGGCTTCCCCGCTCTCGCCGCTTCCAAACAGAAGGTCCTTTTCGATTGCGACCTTGCCGGCGACGTGGACGACGCCTACGCCGTGGCCCTGCTGCTCACCAGTCCCGAGTTCGAGGTACTGGGCCTGGTCATGGACCACGGCCACACTTGGGGCCGCGCGCGGGTGGCCGGGCGGCTGCTGTACGAGCTTGGCTTGGAGGAGAAAATTCCGATTGTGGTGGGCCGGCCCACTCCGGGCATTGTGGGGCAGCACACCGGCATCGCCGGGGAATCGCACCAATTCATCTGGGGCCACGGGTTCGAGCGTTGGAAACCCGCCTCGACCAACGCCGCAGCGTTCATTATTCAGAGCCTGCGCCAACATCCCAACGAGGTCATCCTCTTTACCGTCGGGCCGGTGTGCAACCTCGAGGACGTGATGAAACAGGACCCCGAGGCCCTCAAGCTGGCCAAGCGGGTCGTCTCGATGTTCGGCAGCTTTACCATGGGTTACGGCGGACCGGGGACGAAACCCGAGCCGGAGTGGAACGTCCGCGCCGACGTACAGGCCGCCCGGGCCTTGATGGCCAGCGGCGCGAAACTCGAACTCGCCGGGCTCGACACCACCACGATGGTCAAGCTGGGCGAGGCGGACCGGATGCGCCTGCTTTATCGCAAATCGCCCCTCACCGATGCGCTCTGCGGCCTTTACATCCTATGGCGTTACGAAAGTTACGCCCGCCCCGACCCCACCCTCTTCGATGTCGTGCCCCTCGGCATGGTGTTGTGGCCGGAGCTGTTCACCTCCCGGCCCGCCCACGTCCGGGTCACCGACGCGGGGCTGACCGAGCTGGTCGAGGGCGCCCCGCCGAATTGCCAGATTGGGGTGACCGTGGACAAGGACGAACTGGTCAAGCGCATCATGGACCGTTACCTGAGGCAAAACCTGATGCGCCAACCGGAACCCTGACGGCATGACTGGCGTCACGCATCGCCCGACCCCGGCGCGGCGGTTGCTGCCCCTCCTTCGCGGGCCTGCCAGCCACCGGGGGTCGGCGGAGGATGCGGTTGTTCGCCGGATGCTCTCCGGCCGGCTCGCCCGGGCTGCGGGGACCGGTTGCACCCGCGCAACGGTGAGTATATGAGGACGCACACAATGCAGATTCTATCAGTCGGCGTGGCGTTGGCCGCGAGCTTCCAGACGGCTTGCGCCGCGGAGGCGCCGCGAGTCGCGCGCGAGGGCGGCGCGGAGCCGGCCGGGCGGGCCATGGTCTTCCCCGGCAAGGACTGGGAGGAAGCCACCCCGCAATCGCAGGGGGTTGACCCGGCGAAACTGGAAGAGGCGGTGGCGCTCCTTGGAAGAACCATCGGCAAGGATGGCGTGCGCGAGCTGGTCATCGTCCGGAATGGCCTGATCATCTGGAAGGGCGACAACATTGACAAGGTGCACGGCGTGTGGTCGTTCACCAAGTGCTTCACCAGCACGGTGCTCGGCCTGCTGATTGATGACGGCAAGTGCACGCTGGACACGCCGGCCAAGGACCATGTTCCGGAGCTGGTCGAAGGGTATCCGCATCTCACCCTGCGGCATTTCACAACGATGACCTCGGGCTATCGCGCGGCGGGCGACGAACCGCAGGGAACCTATCGGCACGGTCCAAGCCGGACGCCCTTCACCCCGGGGCCGGAGCCGCTGTTCGCGCCGGGAAGCCGTTACGCCTATTGGGACTCGGCGATGAACCAGTTTGGCCGGGTGCTGACGCGGATTGCCCGCGAGCCAATGGAGGAGCTGTTCAAGCGGCGGATTGCCGACCCGATCGGCATGGACCCCGCCCAATGGCGCTGGGGCAACTGGGGGGAAGTGGATGGGCTGCGGGTCAATGGCGGGTCAGGAAACCACGGCCGGCAGATGGAAATCTCGGCCCGCCAGGCCGCCCGGTTCGGGCTGCTGTTCCTGAATAAAGGCAATTGGAACGGCCGGCAACTCCTCAGCCGCGAATGGGTCGAGCAGGCAACCCGGGTGCAGGTGCCGGCGTCGCTGCCGTGGGGGCATCCCGAGAGCGAGATTGATGGCCGGGGATGCTATGGCTTCAACTGGTGGGTGAACGGGAGAACGGCCGATGGCACGCTGCTCTGGCCCGCGGCCCCGGCGGGCACGTTTGCCGGCTCCGGTCACAACAACAACAAGTGCTTCGTGATTCCGGAATGGAACATGGTCATCGTGCGGCTGGGGCTCGACGGCAAGGCGCCCGAAACGGTGTGGAACGCCTTTCTGGCGAAAGTGGCCGACGCCGTCGGCGGCGGGCCGGCGGCGACACGGGAGTCTTCGCGCTGAAGCCGGCCCGCAATCCAGACCCCACGGCAACCGGCTTCCTGAACTACTTCCCCGCCGCGCGGGCGCGGGCCAGGTCCAGCACAAAGATGCCGTGGCCGACGCCGGCGGGTTCATTGGCCCTGGCCATTTGAAAGGCAAGGAAGCGCCCGTCATCGCTAATCACGCCATTCGAGGCTTTGTAACCGGGATAGTCACTGAAGAAGGTCAGGCGCTCGAGTTGGCCGCTGCCGTCCAGCGCGAGTTTCCAGAGGTCCACGTGGCCGGGGCCCCGGCGATTCTGGCGGTCGCACTCGACCAGGGTATGGCGGCCGTCGGGGAAGATGCCCTCCGGCTCGTCGTACTGGCCGGGAGCGTTGGAGTAGTTGACGACCTTCCTGGTTGTTAAATCAATCCCGCACACCTCCGTGTTCTGATAGCCGTAGGCGCTGAACGTCAATTCGCGCTCGTCCGGCGGGCGGAAATTCTGCGTTTCCAGCGTGCACTTGAAGGGCAGGTCGCGGCTGTCCAGAACCGTCCGGGTGTCGCCCAGCCGGGGCACGCCATTTTCATACACAATATCGGCTTCGAGGATGCGCGAAGTGTCCGGGGGCATCTCCCCGGGGTACTGGGCGCTGACCTGCGTCCAGGCGATATGCAGGCGGCGGCGGGACACCGCCGGCCCCTCGCTGCATTTGGTGTGCAGCGGCACCGGCGGCTTGTTCAGCCGCGGGTCCAACACGTAAAGGAAACATTGCACCCGGCTCTCGTGCGGATGCCGGGGATCAAAAGCCTCCGGCCCGGACAGCAGAATGTCGCCGTTGGACAGGTAGAGGGCACGGGTGTAGCCGAGGTGATAATAGTGATGCGTCAACGGCCGGATGACGCGTGTCTCGAGGTCCACCTCAAATACGTCCCCGTAGGTCTTCTCCAGGAAGAGAATCTTCTTCCCATCCCGGGACCAGTCGGCCCGCTCGCCAAACCGGGTCACCTGCGCAATCCAGGGCGGCAGGTCGTCCGCCGGGCTCTTGGAATCCGAGCTGGCCGCCGCTTCGGCGGCGCGCAGGCTGGCGGCGGCGATGAGGAGGCCCGCGCAAAGCAGGCGGAGGGGAATCGCTTTCATGTCTGGATGCAATCTCGCAAGAATCCTAGCTCGACGGCCCCCTGAGGGCAAGGCGCCCGCCAATCCCTCATGGCGCCCCCTCAGTCAGGGCGGCAAGAGCGTCAGCAAGGACGTGTTCGACCGCCCCCTTCGAGTTTCAGCCCGAGCCTGGGACGCGGGCGGGCCGTCCCTGGCAGACAGCGGCGGCGCTAAAATTATAGGACTGACCCCTCGACGGTATTCGTCCAGGTACCGATTCAGCAGCTCGGCCTGGGCGGGCTTCAGCCGGGATTTGCGGCTCATTGACTCCATCCACTTGCGCCACTCCTCGTTTGAATAATTCTTCGGCTCGTAAAACTTGTGGCATTTCGCGCACTTCGCCACGTAAAGTTTTCGGGCGGCGGATTGATCCTGGAGCGGCAAATCGCCGGCGCCGGCTCCCGCGGTGAACGCGAGCACCGGCGCCAGACAGGCCAGCCTTGTCCAACGGCCCAACATGCTAGAAATTGAACCCGAACAACAGGCGGAGGTTCAGCCGCTCGTTGTGAGCCAGGTCCAGGTTGTCGCTGCCATCGGTCTCGCGGTCGTTCCAGCCCACCACCTGGGGCATGACCGTAAGCGCCGCCCACCACTTCTCCTGCCGGTAACTGATCACGGGGCCCACGTGGATTGCCCAGCTCTCCACGTCCCCGTACTCCGGCAGGAGCGCTTCGCCGCGGGCCTCCAGACCCACCGACCAGTTCTTCGCAAAATCATACGCCAGGCCCGCGCTCGCGCCAAAGGCGCCCTCCACCTCCTCCAGGTTGTCCTCCCATTCCGTCTCGTGAATCAGATTCACCGCCCATTTCCAATCGCCGTGCCGCTGCCCGAAAATGAGCTTCTGCTCGAGCTCGGCCTCTTCGCCGGAATACGTCCCCTCCAGGTAAACACTCACCCCGACCGCGTGATTCGCCGGGTTGACCAGATTGTAAATGTTCGCGATGGACACCCCTTTCCACTCGAATTCCGAGACCCCCTCACCCGTGCCCGGGTCCACATAGTTTTGGGCGGTCTCATTCAGGTAAAACGAAACCGTGTAGCGGTCGGTGACACCGATTTCCAGCTCCTGCCGCAGGTCCCACCGGTTGAATTTTTCCCGTCCGGCCTCCCGGCTCCGCCCCGTGCGCAGGGTCACCCAGCTTTCGACTTCCATGGCGCCTTGGGGCAGGGTTTCCGGTTCGTAGGTGTAAGTGAATCGCCGCTCGTCAGCCTGGCTGACCGAGGCCAGCGCGGCGCCCGCGAGCAGCGACGGTATGAGTTTTGAATGAATCTTCATGCCCCGCAGACTAGGAAAATCGCCGCGGCCCCGCTTTCGGCGGCTTGCGAAAAATTAGCGGTGGCTTGCGCTCCCCCGTCCCCGACCGGAACCGCCGGACCCCGCGACGGCCCAACAACCACTCCTTGGCCGCCATGAAGGGGGGTACAAGCGGCGTCGCCGGCATCGGGCGCCGGGTTATTCAATGCCGGGTTGCCTTTGAAACGCAGTCCCCGAAAACCCAGCCCAACAAAGACTTCCGCCCCTGTCCACCCTTTCGGGGGAGCTTCAGTAGTAGGATTATAATTTTCAACATGTTCCCCGCTGCCAGCCCTGAAACCGGGGCTGTCCAACAGCAACCCCAGCCAGATATCAAAGCTAGCCCACCGGCGGCTGCCCGCAAACCAAGCCTATCCGCACCTTTTTGGACCCGCGGAAACCCGGAGCCAGCCTTCTGCAACGGTCTAAAAACCCATGTCCGAAAAGCGTACTAAAATGTCCCAAAGTTGGATAGATGCCCCCCTGCGCAAGGTGTTAAATTCATACTGTAAACAACAATCAGAAACCCAGAAAAAGGTTATGAAGACTGTCAACAGGTGGCTTCTAAATGTGGCGTTGGCAATAGTCGTGGCGGGTAGCGTCGCTCAGGCAAAGGCGGCGATGTGTTTCACCGAGGAGTCGTTTTTGCCCAAGATGGTGCCGGGGAGTTTCTGGACTAATACCAGTCCCCAGTTTGTGGGCGGACAGACCTACACCGACCCTGGTTCGGCAACAGATTACGGCTACACTGTCAAGACTGCCAAAGGGAACATCATGTTGCAGTTTATTGCCGACCCCAACCTTGGTTTGCCAACCGGAGTCGGAGGCTTTTTCCCTGAGGGCACGGCCTTGACTTTTGCGTTCATTGGTAGTTCCGGTTTGCTTACCACCGCAAACTATACTGTAACGAGTACAGGTTTTTTCGGTTACACCACTGACGTAAACCCAGATGTCCTCGCGATCAAAACGTTGACTTTTTCCACAAGCGCCTCGACTCCTAGCAAGTTGTACGTGGGTCTTGATGTAGTAGTACCTGAGCCATCCACGATAATTGCAGGGTGCTTGCTGCTGCTGCCATTCGCTGCCAGCACACTCCGTCGAGTTCGCAGGAGCCGTTGAGTGGTTTTCCCTGAATTCTCCGAAAAGGCCTGTCCTCACGACCGGCTTTTTTTATTGGTGTGTGTGGCGTGTAGGACAGACGATAAGAGTGCTGGGAGGGCGGCGAACGCGGTTCCTTCCGGTCAACGTCGCGAACAATGAACAATGGCCTTGGCTTTCTGTTGGGAGGGGCGGTCCTGCGCTATCACCCTTCGACAACAGCCTTCTGTTGAGAAGGCTCTGGTCTCCAAAGAATTACAAGACGCCGGGTTGCGAACTGAAATCGCCTGATTAAGAGCTTGACTGTGGACTGTTTTTTGCTTATACAACTATAAGAATTATGCAGTACGCGAAAGGGTTTATTGGTGGCCCTGATCGGCGGATAAGGAGGTGAAGAAGCGGAAGAAAGTGTGGTGGGGCTGCATTTTTTGCTTGCATTTGTTATAGATATATGGTCTATATGCGGCATGCCTGCACGTCTGCCGATCCAAGCCAAAAGCCCCTTCCGC
>JARKQH010000070.1 GCA_029974925.1 Verrucomicrobiota bacterium | reverse complement strand
GGGAAGGGCATGGGAAGTGCCGACCTGATGACGAGCTCCGAGGTAATTGAGGGTCTGGATGGGGGCTGGGACGTCTCGTCCCAGGTTGCGAGGGGGTGCTACGGCGACGAGACGTCGCCCTCCCCGAGGGGGTGGAACTGACCGCGGATGACGCGGATGACACGGATAGGAAAGAGCGGGAGGAGCATGGCGGCAAACAGGGCGCTGTCCCGAACGAGCGACGTCGCCCGCTCTGTGCGGCGGCTCCCTCATCCGCGAAATCCGCGGTTCCTTCTTTGCTTCGTGACGCGTAGGGCGTTCTCCTCGGCTCGGCGCGCCGCAGCTCAGCCGTCGGCCTTCGCGGTAGGGTGCGCAGGCCCGCAGACCACGCAGAAAGACGCAGAACTGGGCGGGACCGGGCTGCGCCTCGGCTTGCACAGACTCCCCTCGCCCGGGGGAGGCTCCCGCGTGAGCTTTCTTTCGCCACCGTGGAATCGCGGAACATCGCGATTCATCGGCACTGACGGCTTGCAGCAACTCCGGGATGCCGCCACCCCCAACCCCCTCCGCAAGCGGAGGGGGCTGGAATTTTGGGGACGGGGGACCCGGGGGTGGCGGCCTGGCGGCCTTACCCCCGGCGACTGTCTGAAACCCTTTCAGGGTGTTGAAGTCGGGGTGGGGAAGGGCAGGGGACGTCCCGAACTGATGACGGGCGTTGCGAGCTCGGGGGAGGTGTGGAGACGAGACGTCTCCAACCCCGAAGTAATTGATGCTGCGGGTAGGGGCTGGGACGTCTCGTCCCAGAAAGAGCTTTGGGTTGCGAGGGGGTGGGCAGGTGTGGCGACGAGACGTCGCCTCCCCAACTTCTGAAATGGAGGCGCGCAGCGAAGTGCGCGCCCTACCCTGTCAGACGAGGGCGACGAGACGTCGCCCCCCAAACCGGTGAAGGTCATGGGCGCGGGTCGGTCAGGAGGCTGCGGACCTGGGCGGGAGTGAGGTCGGTGGCCGGCTTGAACTTCGAGCCGGTCATGTAGGCGAGGAGGCTTTGGCGGAACTGGCGCGTGACCGGGTCCTGCGCGGCGGGGTCCTGGAGGTCGAGGCCGCACATCAGGAGGCGGCCTTTGCCAACCCGGGCTTCGAACATCAGGGCCAGACGGCGGTTGGTGAACCAGTCGTCAATAATCCGCACGGTGGGCTCGAGGTTGCGCGGGAGCTCATCCAGCACGATGGCGCCGGCGCGGCTGATCAAATACCACCATTGCCAGTTGGTGGGGTATTCGGTGGGGAACGCGGCCTGCGCCGGGTGCCTGGGGTCGCTCAGGATGCCCAGGGTGTGCGGCGCCTGGCCCTTGGTCCAGGCGGTGTTCCAGAAAATGCTCGAGAAGCCGAGGGCGACTGGCCGTCGAGGGTCGGGTTTGATCCGCGCCGCCGGGACGGTCAGCAGCACCTTGCCGCCGTTTTCGAGTGCGGCCAGCGCGCGCTGGTCGAAATCGCCGGTTACCAGCACGCCGGCGGGCGTCTCCGCGGGACTGCGCGCCGGGTAAATCCAAATGTCCCAGTCATTCTCGAAGGGAGTGGCTTCGAGGGCGACCACCAGCTTGCAGCGGGCCGGCGCCGGAACATTTTCCAGCGGCACACGAATGCTGCCCAGCTCGATGCCGTTGTCCACCGGGACGGTTCGCGGGGCGAGCTTGCCGCGGGCGAGCGCCCCGCCCTTTTCGGTCACCAGTTTCCAAACGGGGACGGCCTGGTCGAGCGGGCCGGCGCCAAAGTGGGCCAGTTCAAGACGCGCTTCGAGGGTTTCGTCCGTGGCAAACACCCGTTTGGCCAGGCGCGCCAGCGGGACGGTTTGGGCGCAGAAGCGGCGGAATTCGGAGGGGGTGATGTAGCCTTTGGATTCCCAGAAGGGGTCGAGCACGCCGACCAGGGCGGTGCCTTGGCCGGGAAAGTCGTGCAAATCCAGCAGTTGAAAGCCGCCCATGCCCGGGGTGCGCAAGGCCGATTCGATGTCTTCCTTGTAACAGAGCGCCTGGAGCTTGCCCGAGGCGAGCAGGAAGTCGCGCGCCAGGGGGCCCATGCCATGGGCCTCGAGCGAGTCCCGGAAGATTTCGAAATTTTTCGGTTTCAGGTAGCCGGTGTATTTGCGGATTTCATCGAAGTTGGGATAGACACACCACTGGCCGATTTCGTGGCTGATGACGGGGACGGACCGTTGCTGGATGTAGTCGCGGTAGTCGGTGACGGTTTCGGGCGGTTGGGCGTTGATGCGGGATCTGAGGCCCTGGCCCCAGGCTTGAATGCGCGGGTCCGGCGTGACATGGAACTGGTTTTCCGGCAATTGCGGCCAGCCTGAGCCGCTGGTGTAAAGGCGGCGCGGGTCCCGCTCGCGGTAATGGCTGACCCACCTGGCGAGGTAGGCGTTGGCCTTCCGGCCTCCCGGTTCGTTGCCGTAGGGCAGCAACAGGAAGGAGGGATGGTTCCCGTAGGCCTTCAGAATGCGGTCCGTTTCCTCGTAAATCCACTGGTCAACCGGTTTGCCGTCCCCGAGCGTGGTGGACTGATTCGCCCAGGAGGCCACCTCGACCTGGTAATAAAAGCCGAGCTCGTCCGCGGCGACAAACGCCGCCTCGGGCGGACACCACGAATGGAACCGGATCAGGTTCAAACCATGGGCCTGACACGTTTTGATGATCCGCTTCCAAGAGGCCACCTCCACCGGCGGATGACCCGTTTTGGGAAAAATGCAGCACTCGAGGGTGCCGCGGAAAAACGTTTTGCGACCGTTCAACAGGAACTGCGTGCCGGAAGTTGAAATCTCTCGAAGGCCAAAATGGACGCCCCGGGTCGCGCGGGCCTGGTCCCCCTCCAGCCACGCCATCAGGCGGTAGAGCGCCGGGTTGAACTCGTCCCACAGCCGGGCCTCGGGCGAAAGCGACATTTCGGTTTCAAACACGGCGCCGTCGGCGGTCCAGGTGACCGGGAGTTTTTTGCCCGCGATTTCCTTTCCCAGGTTGAAGCCCATGGGGGTGACGACGAAGTCGAGCCGACCGGATCCGGCCCGGCCGGTGGCGTTGCCGATCCGGCCTTTGAGGGTCACCGAGCGGGTCGCGACCTGGGGATAAACCTGGAGGTCCTCGATCCACACGGGAGAGGTGGCGCGGAGGCTGATGTCGCCAACAATGCCGTTCCAATTACCCTGGGTATGGTCGCTGATGCTGTGCGAGTTTTCGCCGATATCAATAACCATGCGGTTGTCCACCCGCACCGTGAGGCGGTGTTTGCCCGGCGCCAGACTGGCGCCCAAGTCATACTCATGGGCGGTCGAAAGGCTGTTGTTCGAGCCGATGAACCGTCCGTCCACCCAGACGCGGGTTTCCCAGTGGGGCCGTTCGAGCGACAGGACCACCCGTTTGCCGGCCCACGCGGCGGGAATTTCGAACTCGCGCTGATACCACGCAGCGCCCGCATAGTATTTTTCCGGCTGCAACCAGAACGGCACCTTCACGTTTCCGGGTTGGCGATACGGGGCGTATTCCGGCTCGGTAAACCACGAGCGGTCCACGATGCCGCCCGTCCACTTCGTGTCCACAGAGGGCTCGTCGCCCACTCCCTGGGCCGGCAGGGACCCCGGGAGCTTGATTTTCTCCGGCAGCGTTTGTTCAAACCATTTCTCCCGCTCTCCCGCATCCGAGCGGTCCAAGCGAAAAGACCAGGTTCCAGCCAGTGAAATCGGGTCCGCGGCGAAGGTGGCTCCGGCGGACAAAAAGGCGAAAGCCGCCGCCGCGGCGGATGCAAGGCGAAGGGAGAGTCTCTTTTTCATGTTGGCGCCCGGCAAAATAGCGCTGAGCGGCGCTGGCAGCCCAGTGTTTTTTTTCAGGGCATCAACCAAAGGACGGTTTGGGGGGGCGACGCCGGGCTGAAGGGGCTGGCGCAAAGGCTTTGACCTGCGGGGAAGATTCTGTTCATTGTGGTCAGATGCCGGACCTGGGGCAGGTGTTTCAACAACTCGCGGCCAAGCATACCGGCCGCCGCATCACACCGCCGGTCATTGGGTCTCGTCCAAGCCTGGATTGGGCTGCCTGTCTCACCAGCAGCGCCGCCGCCACCCAATTCCGTGAGGCCTATCTGAAGGCGTTTGAGGCGGACGCAAGGGCCGCAAAGTGAGTGCTTTCCCGGCGGCAGGGGTTAGCGCACCCAGAGGAGGGGCTGGGTGATGGCGATGTTGCGGCGGATTTCGGGGTCGGTCGGATCGGGCGGCAGCCGTTTCCAGAGCTCGAGATAGTCCCGCTCGCCCAGCGCCAAGCCGGCGAACAGCAGGCAGGGCTGGCGTGCGGGCCAACCCTCCCACGATTGAATGTCCGGCGGGTGCGGCCATTTTGACTTGTCGGCCAGGTAGGGGTGGAGGAACTGCATGGCCCGCCGGATGCTGCGGCCGTCGGGCAGGGAGAACTCCCAGAGGTTCTCCTGCGGGGTCGAGAGGACCTGGCAGAGGGTGGCGAGGTTGTCGAGCTGGAAGATGGAGTAGCCGTAGGGTTTGGTGCGCTTGAGTTCGAGGGGGAAGCTGCCATCCGGGGCCATTTGGTTTGGCAGGAAGACCTCTTTGAACTGCCGCCGGCATTCGGCAAGGCACGCAGCATCGCCGGTGAAGCTGGCAAAAACCGCCACCTGCAGCCAGTAGGCGACGGCATGGTTGTTTTTGGCCCGGGCCTCCTCCTGCCCGTTTTTGCTGGTGAGCATCCAGTCGGTGTATTCCCGGAACCATTGTTTCAACCCGTGGAGGGTGGCGGCTGGAAACGCGGGCGAGGCGGCCAGGACGGTGATGGCGGGCGGCACTTCGATCAAGTGGAGCGTGTCAATGATGCCAATGCCGCGCCCAGGGGTGCGTCCGGGAATCGCCTGCGCGAAGTTGAGGTGCGGGTTCATGCGGGTGGCGGAGTCGAGGAAGAACACCCGCAGCAATTCCGCCGCCTTGGCGGCGTAACGGTCATCCCGCTCCAGCCGGTAAGCGGCCCCCAAGGCGGCCACGGCGTCGCGCAGTTGCATGACACAGCGACGGTGCTCGCTGAAGTTGTCGGGATTTGATTCGCCATCCCGCTGGATGTAGGGCAGGCCGTCGGGCTTTGAGGGGTCCGGCCACCAATAGTCGCCGTTCGAGTAGAAATCGTTTGGGCCGCCCTCGCTGAGTTTGGCGCGGAAATGCGTGATGGTGATGGGCGGAAGCGCCAGCGCGGCCTTCGCCGCCGAGAGAATGCGGTCCCGGTCCAGCGCCGCCACGTCCAGCGACAGCCTCGCGGCGGGCACGGCGCCGGTCGTCGGGCCGCCGGGAAGCGCGTCCTTCGTCGCGGGCGGGTTTGACCCGACGGCAGGGGTCAACTCGAGAAACTCTGTGGGCAGCCCCTCGGCCGCCACGCTGAGCACGGCCTTTCGCCCCGTCATTTCGGCGCTGATCCGGGCGCGGCCGTTGGCCAACTGCACCACCCGCGAGCCGCGGACGGTGCCGAGGTTGTCCAGCAACCGCCCGTCGCCCGTGAGCCCGAAGCGCACCTCGTTGGCGGCGTCGAGACACGGCACACCCGCCGTGTCGAGCGCCCGCACCTCGACGGTGGCGACGGAGTGGGATTGGGCAACGTGCTTCAGCTCAAGCCGGGCGGGGGCGCCCCAGGCGGCGGTCTGATAGGTCACCCGGATTTCGTCCGTCAGCAGCCCACCGCCGGCCCGGGCCTGGGCCCGCAGCGTGTTTTCCCCTTCGTTGAATCGGACCAGCCAGCGCAGGCCGGCGGCCGGATAATCCGCGACGTTGCGGCGCCGCACCCCGGCGGAGGCGCCGTTGACGAACAACTCGACCTCGCCGCAGTTGGAAAAGACTTTGACGAGCTTCTCCTCGCCGGGCTTGCCCCAGCGCACCGGCCAGGTGTGGCCGTAGATGCGGAGCATGGGTTTTTCGGCCCAGTAGCTTTGGAACAGGTAATAGCTTTCCTTGGGCGTGCCGTCGCGCTCGACCAGCCCCTTCTGGTTGACCCGGGGGATGGGATTCTCCGGCCGAAGCGGCGTCGAAAAATCCTTGAAAATCCACTGGGCGGCGCCGGTGAGATTGGGCAGGAGCTCCTGCTCCTTGAGATGCCAGTCGAACAGGTTGATGATGTAGCTCTCGGACCAATCGCCATCCTTTGAGGCGCGGGCCTTGCCCCCGCTGCTTTTGTAAGCCTTGCCCACCTCGGCGGTGCCCTCGCCCGTCGCCACGCGCGTGATGAACCGCTCCGGGTCTTCCGCGTGCCGGCCCGCATGGCTGTCGCCCCCCCACTCGGCGTGGAAGAAACGGGGCGTGGCGGCGATGGCCTTCTCCACGGCCTGGCGGTATTCGGAATAGCGGCCGGAATACCAGCCGGCCCAGATGCTGGGCGAATAGACATCCACGATGTCCTTGCAGAACTCGCACCGGCGGATACTGGTCTGGCGCGAGGGGTCCAACTGATGCGCCAGCGTGTTCAACTCGGCCATGAAACTTCGAATGGCGTTGGTGTCGAAGGTGGGGAAGTCGCCCGGCCAGTCGTTTTCATTTCCCAGGCCCCACAGGATGACCGACGGGTGATTGTAATGCTGGTCAATGAGGTTGCGCAGCATGTCCCGGCATTGCTGCCGGTACCGTTCGCCCCCCAGACCGCCCCGGCACCAGGGAATTTCCTCCCAGACCAACAGGCCCAGCTCGTCGCACAAATCCAGCACCAGCGCTGCCTGCTGGTAGTGTCCCAGCCGCACGAAATTCGCCCCCATGTCCTTGATCTGGCGGAGCGTCTGGCGCACGACCTCGTCCGGCACGGCCGCCGCGACGCCGGCATGGTCCTCGTGATAGTGGGTGCCGCGCAAGAGCAACCGTTCCCCGTTGAGCTTGAAAGGGCCGTGCTCGACCCACTCGACGGAACGCACGCCAAACCGTTCGGTGACCGTGTGTTGGCCGTGACGCGATTTGAGGGTCAGCGCGCAGCGGTAAAGCGCGGGAGACTTGGGGGACCAGCATTGCGGCGTGGCGAGTTCAAACGCCGCGATTTCGCGGGCACCGTTCCACGGGGCGAGGGTTTGCGAGGCGCGATGCGCCTCGCGGTCCTGTGGGTCGGTGACCACGAGCGTGAGTTCCAGTTCATCCTTGAGCGCGCCGGGATTGTGCAGCCGGGCCCTCACTTTCACCGTGGCCCGCCACGCCGATTGCAGCGCGGGTTCCACGTGCACGCGCTCGAGGGACACGGCCGGCACGTACACGAGCGTGACGTGGCGATACAGGCCGCCGTAGCGGTTGAAGTCGCTCAAGTCGGACGGGATGCTTTCGGCATCGCGGGAATTATCACACCGCACGGCCAGCGGGACGGCACCGTCCTTCTGAGCCGCGGCGGCGGCCAAAGCCTCGGTAATGTCCACCGTCCATTCATCATAGCCGCCGCGGTGCTCGCCGACCTGCCGCAGGCCGACAAACACCTGGGAATGCTGGCCCGCGCCCTCGAAGTGCAGGAGGGTCCGCCCGTCGGAAAAGGGGTTGGCAACCGCGACCCGGGTCCGATACCAGCCCGGCCCCTGGTAATAGCGCGTGTCCGGGTCCACCGCATCCCTCGCGTTGAAACAATGCGGCAGCGTCACCGGCGTCCACGTCACGTTGTCGCTGGCCTGCTCGCCGCGCCAGATTTCCCACACGCTGCCCAGCGAGCCCTGGTAATACTCCCACCCCTCGGCCAGCCGCCGGGAGGTCTCGGCGGCGGAACCAGGGGCGAGGCTGAGGCCGGCGAGCAACAGCCAGACCACGCTTCCAGAGATGCTTCTGCTCATACAAAAAGTCTTCGCCGTGGTTCGGTTCAGTCCTGGCTGTTTACTTTGCAGCCGCCTTCGCCGCCCGTTCGGCGGCGATTGCCTTGGCCACGTCCCCGGCCAGGGCATCTGATCCCTTCGCATTGAAATGCACGTTCCTTGGCAATTGGAATTCGGCCAGGCGCGGCGCGATGCTGGCGTAAAGGTCGTTCACGCGGACGCCGCGCTGCTGCATCACTTCCTTGGCGGCGGCGTTGTAGCGCGCGGGGTCGGCAGGATTCCGGTAGGGATTGCCCACGCCTTCCGGCACGGGCGTGGTGGTGGCGAACACGAGGCGGGCGCCGGTTTGCTGCAGACGAACGACGATCTTTTCGAGGTTGGCGCGATATTCTTCCAGGCTGCGCAACGGCGGGTCGTTGGGATCGGAGGAAGTCGCCGGCCCGGGCGTGCCGGGCATCACATGCTTAAGGTCGTGCAGGCCCCAGTTGAAGTGAATGACGTCCCACTTCGGCGCGAGCGCCAGCCAGCGGTCGAGTTCCGCCAGGCCCTTTCCCGTGTCGGCGCAGTTTTCGGCTGAACCGTCGGCGTTCACCGGGCGAAAAACATTGGCGCTGCCCTTGAGCCGCGCGCGAACCGGGAGCGTATAACCGATGGAGATCGAATCGCCCAGCAGCAGCACGTTTGGCAGGGCGGGGTCGGGTTGAATGCGCAAGTCAGCGGGTTGCGCTTTGGCGCCGCCGCCCTTTTTTCCCTGGGTCGCCGCGGATTTCGGCCCTGGCGCGGGCAGCGCCTTGTCTGGCTCCGCCCGCTGGCGATACCGCAGCAGCGCTTCCAGAAAATAGTAGTCGGCGTAGTTCAGCGGCACGTCCACTTCGGAATTCTTCGGCAGGTGCCCGACGCAGTGCTTGAGGAGGAAGCCGCCATTTTCGCCCGGCTTCGCAAAGTACGCGGGCGAGGAGAGGGAGCGCAGTTGCTCCCGGGCGAACTGGAGGCATTGCCGGCCGAACTCCGGCGTTCCCAACTGGCTCAATTCGATCAGCGCCGAAGCCATGATCGCCGCGGCGGAGGCGTCGCGGGGCGCGGCGGGAATGCCGGGTGCATCGTAATCCCAGTAAGGCACCTTGTCGGCAGGCAGGCGCGGATGGTTCATGAGGAACCGGGCGATCTTCTCCGCCTGCGCCAGGTACTCCGGTTTGCGCGTTTCCCGGAACATCAGGGTATAGCCGTAGAGCCCCCAGGACTGGCCCCGCGCCCAGGCCGAGTCGTCCGCCGCCCCCTGATGCGTCTGCTTCTTCAAGACCGCGCCATCGGCCGGGTTGAAGTCCACCACGTGCCACGTGCTGTGGTCGGGCCGGAAGTGATGCAGGATCGTTCGGTCGGCATGCGAGAGCGCCACCTCGCGTAGGCGCGGTTGGGCTCCCTCTTTTGCCGCCCACAGGAGCAACTCCAGGTTCATCATGTTGTCAATGATGACGGGGTATTTCCAGGCGCCATGATCCCAGGAGCGGATCATGCCGACCGCCGGATTGAAGCGCGTGCTCAGCGACTGGGCTCCCCGGAGGAGGACCTCGCGATACGCCGGGGTCCGCGTGAGGCGGTAACCATTCCCGTAACTGCAATTGAGCATGAAGCCCACATCATGCGTCCGCCGGTTGGTCTGCTCCTGTTCCAGGAGAGCCGTGTAACGCGTGGCCGCCTCCCGCCAGAACGAATCGCCGGTCGCCTCGTAAAGGTACCAGAGCGATCCGGGGAAGAATCCGCTGGTCCAATCGCGGGAGGCGACCATCTGCCATTTGCCGTCCGCAAAGCTCCGGGGGAGTTTGCCTTCCTCAGGAAGCTGCGTCAGCAGCCAGCGATACTGCCGCGAGGCGGCGGCAATCGCGTCGTCAACAAAGGGTTGCGCCAACGCCCCGGCTTCGGCGGCGGCTCCCATGCCATCGGCCGGCCCGGGTTGAGCCGAACCCGGAGCGGCGGCTGAGGCGGCCCTGCTCATCACCATACCCATGGTCAAAGCCAGGGCACACCAAGTCCCGCCCCTGCATAGAGCGATTCGAAAGGCAGCTTTCATGGTCTGGTCTTCTTGCGCAAGTTACCGGCGCCTGGGTGCGGCAAACGACCGGCCGGCCAGGTTGTCCGTGTGGGCCCCATTGTTGGCGCAGCGGTTCTGGCTGTCCAGCGCAGTGTTGGGCGCAGGCCGGAGTTCCGCAGGTGCCCGGGAAAGGAGGCGCCGAAGGGGGGCACCTGGTCGCGGGTCTTCGCGAGCGAGTGTGCGGCATGTCAGCCCGCGTTCTCATGGCCACGGTCGGCGGCAAGAATCCTCGTGGTCGTGCGAAAAGGCACTCATTGACGGGAGGAGAGGGGAGGCCTACGTTTAGGATTGTTCAAATCCATCCCTGTCGTATGAGCACCAACTTTTTTCGAAGAGGCTTTGGTTTATGGGGGGTGTCATGGGCCGTGCTGGCGCTGATGGCGGCGCCGGAGGCTTCGCTTTCGCAGGTGGTCCAGCCAGTGATCACTTCCATCCAACTGCGAGGCAGCAACGTAACGGTGGAGGTGAATGTTCCGCCTGGCGTCCAGCGGGTCGTGCTGGAGAGCCGGAGTCGTTTGGGCAGCGGGGCGTGGGTCCCGGCGGCGGTGGCCGCATCGGACGGGGCGGGAGGGCAAGTCACCTTTCGACTTCCGCACACGCAGCAGAGTGAGCTGCTGCGGGTGCGGGCGGATGTGAGTCAGCCGTTGCCTGCGGCCTTTTACACTGGCACGAACTCGTTCTGGGGCGGACCGGCCAGCTATCCCGGGGGGCCGGTGGTCGCGGTGGGGGGCGGGCTGGAGCCGTATGACGGCACCACCGTGCCGGGGGCGGGCGGGGCAGGGCGGGAAGTGGTTGAATCCGACATCTGGAAGGTGAAGGGGGACACGCTGTATTTCTTCAACCAATACCGGGGCCTGCAGGTCATTGACATTGGCGATCCGGACCGGGCGAGCGTGCGGGGCACACTGGAGCTGCCCGCCGCGGGCGAGCAGATGTATTTGGCGGGTTCGAACCACGTGGTGTTGTTGGCGCATAACGGCTGCGGGTACGACGGCGAAGACAGCCGGGTGGTGATTGTGGGCGTGGGCGGAGGCCAGCCCCGCGTGGTGCGGAACCTGGTGGTGCCGGGCCGGATTCAGGAAAGCCGGATGGTGGGCACGGCGCTGTATGTGGCCTCGCAGACCTATCGTCCAGTGTCGGGCAGCGACACTTGGGAATGGGGAACGCGGGTGAGCGCTTTTGACCTGGCCGACCCGGCCATGCCGGTGGAGCGCAATCCGTTGTGGTATCCCGGTTATGGCAATGTGGTTGCCGCCACAGACCTTTATCTCTTTGTGGTGACGCAGGATCCAACCAACTGGTGGCAGTCGGTGGTTCGGCTGGTGGATATCACCGCGCCGGAGGGGACGATGGCGCCTTATGCGTCGCTGCGGCTCGCCGGCCGCGTGGGGGACAAGTTCAAGTTGAACTATTCGGGAGGCGTTCTCACCACGATATCGGAGGACACTCACACCGGCAGCGGGGTGGTGACACGGCTGGAGACGTTCCGGCTGCCCGACCCGCGGTCCGCGGGGCCGACGGGGCTGGTCAAGCTGGGCGAACTGCTGTTGGGCGCGGGTGAACGGCTGCACGCCACCCGCTTCGATCAGGATCGGGTTTATGTGGTCACCTTTTTGCAGATTGATCCGCTCTGGGTGGTGGATTTGTCGGAGCCGAGCCGGCCGCGGATTGCGGGGTGGGTGGATGTGCCCGGATGGTCCACCTACATTGAACCGCTGGGGGAGCGGCTGGTGACCGTCGGGGTGGAATCCGGGCGGGTGGCGGTTTCGCTATTTGACGTTCAGGATCCGGCGCGGCCCTCGCTCCTGAGCCGGGTGCGGCTGGGAGAAAACTACTCCTGGAGCGAAGCCAACAACGACGAGAAGGCGTTTGCGGTGCTGGACGACCTGGGTTTGATCCTGGTTCCGTATAGCGGGGATACGACCAACGGCTGGACGTCGCGTGTTCAGTTGATTGACCTTAACGCCGGCGGCTTGGTGGCGCGAGGAGTCATCGAACACCCCTGCCAGCCGCGCCGCGCCGCCTTTGCTCGCAACCGTATTCTCTCGGTGTCGGGGTGGGAGTTGCTGAGCGTGGACGCCACGGACCGGGACCATCCGGTGGTGCGTGACGAGCTGGCGCTGGCGTGGCCGGTGGACCGGTTGTTCGTGAAAGGAGATTACCTGTTGGAAATTGCGGCTGGGTTGAACGGATGGGGGCGGCAGGAGCAGGCGTCCGTGCGGGTGACGCCGGCCTGGGAGCCGAACCAGGTGCTGAGACAACTGGCTTTGGGGACGCTGCCGGTTTCCGGCGCAGCGCTGCGGGGAGAGCGCCTGTATGTGGTGCAGAGCCCGAGCCAGGGATGCGTCATGCCGCTGGACACCACAGTCGAGGGGGACGTCGGCGAGCCGGAGGCGAAGATGACTTTGACCGTCGTGGGTTTGGAGGCGTTGCCCGAGCTGCGCGTGTTGGGGCAGGCGTCGGCCGGCATCCCCTGGCCCGCCCTGGGCGGCGAGTGGGAGCCGGTTTGGCCTCAGCCCGATTTGGTGGTGTGGGTGGGCGGCTACGTGGATTATGGTTGGTGGGGGCCGGGGGACCCGCTGATCCTTGGGGGAACAATCGCGGCCGGCGGATACTGGTTTTGGCCGGTGGCGAGCTATGGCGGCGGGCAGTTGGTGGCATTTGACGTAAGCCGTCCGTCCGAGCCCAAACTGGTTTCGCAACTGAACCTGGCCACGAATGGTTGGTGGAACTTCAGCCGGCCCGTTGGAACCGGCAGCCTCATCTACCTTAGCCACCAGGCGCTGGAACCCGCCTTGACCAACAATTGGCGGCAGCGCACTTACCTGGACGTTATTGACTACGCGGACCCGGTTTCTCCAACCGTCCGGAAGCCGGTGAACATCCCGGGCACCCTCCAGGGGATTTCTCACGCCGGGGAATTGCTTTACACCAGGGGGTATCATTGGACTTCGGAGGGGGTGGCATCCGCCAGCGAATACCTGGATGCCAGCGCGTATGACGGGGTGGCCGCGTACTGGGTGGCCTCCCTGGCGCTGCCCGAGGCGTGGCCGAACCCGCTGCGGGTTTGGGGCTCGCATGTTCTACTGGGCCGGACGGGGAACAGCGGGACGGAGGGGCAAGCGGGCGCATTGGAAACCTGGACGCTGGCCGACACCGGCGAGTTTACTTTGGAGGGGAGCATCAAGCTCGAGCTGCCCGGCAAGGTGTTGGTTGCGCGAGATGACTTGTTGGCGGTGGAATTAACGGATCGGTCGGTCCGGCTGTTTGATGCGACCAATCCTGCGGCCTTGCAGCCGCTGGGCGGCGCTCTTTCGCCGGGCTGTGTTTTCTTCGAACTGGATCAGGCTCAAGGCGCGCGGGAGCGCGGCCTTTGGATTCCGCTGGGAATGTATGGCGTCAGCGTGATCCGCCTTGCGCCTTGAGCGGCGTTTCCGGAAAAGCACCTTCCCGGGAAGCTTGAAGGGGCCAACGGCCGCCCGCCCCCGGGCAACCAGGCGGTAAAGGTTCCTGTGGGAAAGGTTTGAGCTCTGCGCCAGCCCCTTTATATTCCCGGATTATTATGGGCCGGTCGTTCTGGTTCGAATGCTCGAGGTGCGGCTATCGCGCCACCGTGTCCGGCGGCGCCGACCGTGGCCGTGATTTGTTTGTGCAAACCATTTCCTGTCGGGACTGCCGCAAACTTTATGATGCGGTGACGCGCCTCCGGATTTCGGAGCCAACGCCGCCCTTCGGCGGCCTGTTGCGTCCGCTGGCGGCCAAGGCGCGCAAATCGAAGGCGGCCAAATCGAAGATGGATTCACCGCCGTCATTCGAGGCGGCGCTCAGCCGGCTGCCGTGCCAGGGCGTCCGCCGGAGCCGCTGGCAGCACTACAAACTCCAGTGCCCCGTTTCCGCCATCCATCGGGTTTCCGCGTGGAACGACCCCGACCCCTGCCCGCAGTGCGGGATGGTGTTGGAGAAAAACGCCCTGCCTTACCGGCTTTGGGATTAAGCCCTCCCTACGCCGTCTGCAACTGGCGAACCAGGAAGGGCGCGAACTCGTCCCGCAGGTGAGGCGGAATGCGGGCCTTGAAGCGGGCGGTGTCGCCGTCGTAATGGCGCTCGACGACCTGGCCGACCTCGTGAAGGCGGGCGATAACCCCCGGGCGGTCGTGGGGGACGGCGAGTTCGAGAAAGTCGCGGATGGGGCGCAGGGCGCTGCCGAGCTGGGCCAAAAGGGCGGGAATTCCTTCGCCGGTGGTGGCGGAAATGGCGACGGAGTTGGGGTATTGCTCCAGGAAGCGGGTGAGGGTGGCCTGGTTGCCGTTGAGTTGGTCCACCTTGTTGAAGACCATGAGCGTCGGCTTGCCGTCGGCGCCGATTTCCTCGAGGACGGCGTCCACCGAGCGGATTTGCTGGTCCACCTGGGGATGGCTCACATCCACGACGTGCAGGAGCAAGTCGGCTTGGACCACCTCTTCGAGGGTGGCCTTGAACGCCTCGACCAAGCCGTGCGGCAGTTTGCGGATAAAGCCCACCGTGTCGGTGAGCAGGACATTCTGGTTGGTGGGCAGCCGCAAGCGGCGCGTGGTCGGGTCCAAGGTGGCAAACAGCTTGTTTTCGGCGAAGACCTCGGCGCCCGTGAGCGCGTTGAGCAAGGTGGATTTGCCGGCGTTGGTGTACCCCACAATCGAGGCCAGCGCCCAATGATTCCGCTGGCGGGCCTGGCGCGGGGTGCCGCGCTGGCGGCGCACCACCTCCAGTTCGCGCTCAATGCGCGCGATGCGGTCCTGGACGCGCCGGCGGTCGGTTTCCAACTGGGTTTCGCCTTCGCCGCGCATGCCAATGCCGCCCTTTTGGCGTGACAAGTGTCCCCAGAACCGCGTCAGGCGGGGGAGCAAATGTTGCAACTGGGCCAATTCGATCTGCAGCTTGCCTTCCCGCGTCCGGGCGCGCTGGGCGAAAATGTCGAGAATCAGCGCCGTCCGATCCAGCACCTTGCAGTTGAAAAGCTTCTCGAGGTTGCGGCTCTGGGCGGGGGTCAGCTCGTCGTCGAAAATGACGGTGTCCACCTCCGCCTTGCGGCACAACTCGGCGAACTCCTCGGCTTTGCCTCTGCCGATAAACGTGCTGGCGCACGGCGCCTGAATTTTTTGCAGGCCGTCTCCGACGACCTCCCCCCCGGCGGTCACTGCCAGCTCGGAGAGTTCGTCCATGGAATCCTGGGAGGCCCAACCCCTGCGGGACTTCATTTCAACACCCACAAGAAACACCCGCTCGGTCTTGCGGTTTCTGGTCTCGATGAGTGCTTTCAACTGTTCTGGGCGCGATGGCTCACGGTCATTTCAAATCTCCCTTTACCATACCACACCGCCCGGCAAAGAAAAGACGCTTTTGTCGGGGCGGTGTTGCCCGGATTCGCTTCACAGCAAATCCTGGTAAAAGCGCTGACCGGCTGTAACTTGTTCCCCCGCACGGGCTTTCAACGCGGCCCGCAACTCACCAGCCTGGCTCCAGAGCCGGGTGGCGGCATCTTCCAAGCGCGTCTCGGCCCCGGTTTCGCCCAGGTCCACGAACTCGCAACCCACCGGGAACTGGTCGGCCAGTCCCTCCATTTTGTCCCGGTAGTACGGCGAGGCATGGAAACACACACAGGGGACGCCCTGTGCCAGCGCAAAAACCGCGGCATGATAAGTGCCGGTGACGACCAGGCGACAGGTTCCCGCGGCCTGAATGATCGTCGCGGGATCGTCCAGCGGATCAGCAGGCGGCTCCCAGCCGGTGACCCGGGCGATGGTTCGGCAGTCGTCCTCGAAGCTGTTGAACGAGATGGGAAGCGCGACGAGGCGGGTGTGATGTCGCTGCAGGAGACGCTCAAGCACCCGCCGGACGGCCTCGAGATGCGGGTCCTGCACGCCGGCGTAGTCGGTTTGCCGGATGGAAAACCCAATGGCCTGTCCGCCTGGCGTCGCCGGCCTCTCCCAGGCCAATTCAAGAGCATCGTCTCCTGTCACCCGATATTGTTCCCGGCCGACCCCCGCGCGAGCCAGAATCTGGGGTCCGCGCCGGGCCTCGCGCAGCCCCACCCGCGCCCCGGCGCGGCAGGCGTCGGCCAGCAAACCGACCAGCTCGGGGTTCTCCAGCGGCCCCAGGCCCTGACTGACCAAAGCCGTGGTTTGGCCGCGCGCCCCGGCGTCGGCCAGCATTCGCAACACCGCGCGAGTCTGCAGGGGATTGAGATCGTTCAGAAACCCGCCGCCCGCCACCACCACCAGGTCCGTCCCGGCAAGGGCCTGCAGGAATTCGCGCCCTTGGCGTGGATAAAGGCCGCAACGCCGTTTGAATCGCCGCCAGGCTTCGCACGGTGCCGAGCCGGCGGGGCGGGCCGGATCATAAGCGGCATCGCGGGAGGCGACCGCCAGGGGCAGCGTCCCGGGGCAATAGCGCCCGAGCAAATCCGGCCGGGTCGTCAAGACCCGGCATTCGGCGTCCGGATGCTGAAGCCGCAATCGTCGCAACGCAACCTGCAGCATCGCCACGTCCCCCATGTTCCGCAAGGTGTAGGCCCCGTTATCAACGATAATCCTCATGGTTCGGAGATGACAAAACCATCAGCCGGTTCAACCGCCCCCGTCCGCTTTGCCCGAGGCGGGACGCCAGCGCGCGGGCAGCCGTTTCAGCAGGCTGCGTTTCCAGCGCGGCAGACCGATTTTCCGGGCGGCGCGGTCCGCCAGCGCGCCGGCTCGTTGGCGGCAAAAATGCCACCGTCGGCGCGCGGAAAACTTGTCGCCAATCAAAATTCGCACGAGGCGGGCCACGTCGGCCTCCCCGCGCGCCCGGGCCTCGGCCAGGATTTCGCGATACAGGGGATAAAGGTAGCGGGCGACGGGCATGAGTTCGACCGCCCGGAAGTCCAGCGGCTGATCGAACGACCTGGCCTGGTCCAAAACTCCGAACAGGCGCAAGGTGAGCATCGTCCGGCGGCATTTTTCGCAGACCCCGCAATTGTAACGGCCCGGACGATCGGACGGGCACACGCGCAAGTGTCGCAGGGCGGTTTGCGAACCCGCCAGCGACCGGATTTTTTCCAGGCGCGAGGCTTCCGCGCCATCATGCCAGAATTCGACCTGGCCGTTGGACCAGAGCGCGTCGAGCACCGGGTGCGAGCCCCAGGGCTGAAGCCGCGCGTATTGCCACGAAGCGGGAACGATAACCCGCGAGAACTGATGCTGAAGCAGCAGTCCAACGGCGGCCATCCCCGCGCCGTGCATGGCCTTTCCCCAAAAGTCCGCGGCGAACGGTTTTTGAAAACAGCCATGGCTGGGGTCAACATGATCCCGCAAATCGGTTTCGATCGTAACGAGTGTTTTGCCCAGCTCCACCGCAATCCTCTCATGCGTGCGCACGATCTCCGGCCAAAGTTCCTGGTCGGCCGAAGGCACATCGAAACCCTTGACCGTGAGCAGGTGCGTCACCTCTTCGCGATTGCGGAGCAGCGAATACCACGAGTCCACCCCGCCGGAAAAAAACACGGCCACGGCGCCCCGCTCCTGAGGGGGGAGGGCGCGTGGCAGCACCCTGGGGGTGCGAACCGTGATCCGGTTTAGAAAGTCGGGATACCAGGAGTGCATGAGCGCCTGGATTTCATTTGCCGTGCGCGTGAGGCGGGCCGACACCGGCAGTCGAACCTCGAGGTCTTCGCCCGCAAACATGGCGGGCAGCAACAGGGCCGCCAGCCACGCGTCCCCGGCGGCGGCGGGCGCGGCCACCGGGCTGCGGACCGCGAACCGGATTCGAAAGTCGGGGCGCCGCGCGGTCTCCGCGTGGACCTCTGCCTCGAAGCGGGAGACGTCCGCGCCCACACTCGAGCTGGCGGATTCGACAAGCACCGCCTCCATTGAAACAAATTCCAGCCCCCCCAGCCACCGTTTGTTTTGACGCCAGGGGCTAGGTTCCGCCACGCGGGTTTTGTCGGGGCCTAACGGGGAGCGTCCTGTCCCTTTGCCCGGCTTGAGGCCGCCGCTGCCCCCCCAGGCCCGCTTCACCTCCGACGCGTCGCGCGAACTGCGCACCTCCCTGTCGGTCATCCTCTCCCAGACCCAAACGGCGCTCGCGAGGGAACGGTCGAGCTCCGAATACCGCGAAGCACTCGAGGCCGGCAGCGAGTTCACCGTGAAGCTGCCCGCCGCCTGACCGGTTGCCGGCCTCAAACGCCTCCTCCCCCCCTTCCAATCGCGTTTGATATTGGTTTACACCGGCGCGTCTTTGCCTTTAGATGAGCGCCATGAATCGGATTGCGGCGGCATCAGACCAGATTTCAAGTTCGGTTCCAGAAGGCTCTCCCCAGGCTCCCGCAGCGGCGCGCGAGGCCATTCCGGCGCTTGCAGCCCGGCCCTCCGCCCCGCCGGCAGCCGCGGCGGCGCCAGACACCGAGCCGTCCATGGCGCGGCGAATCAAGGACCGCCCCGCCAGCGAGCGGCCCCGGGAACGGCTGGCCGAAAAAGGGGCCGACGCGCTGGGCAATGACGAACTGATCGGCATTCTGTTGCGGACTGGTCTCCAGGGCGCCAACGCCGTCCAGGTTGGCCAGCAACTGGTGGATCGGTTTGGCTCGCTCACCGCCCTGGCCCGCGCCTCGATTGACGAGCTGAAAACCGTCCGGGGCGTGGGACGCGACAAGGCGGTGACGCTCGTGGCCGCGTTCGCCCTCGCCCGCAGAATGGCTCGCGAGCTCCAGCGCGAGGCGCCGCTGTTGGACACCCCCGAAGCCGTGGCCGACCTGATGCGCGAGGACTGCCGTGTGCGCGAGGTCGAGACCTTTCAGGTGTTGCTGCTCAACACCCGCCGACGGCTCATCCAGACCGCGAAAATCTCGGACGGCACGCTCGACACCCTCCTGGTGCATCCGCGGGAGGTGTTCAAACCCGCCATTGCCGCCAGCGCCGCCGCCATCATCCTGATCCATAATCATCCCAGCGGGGACCCCACGCCCTCCGAGGCCGACCTCCGCGTCACGCGCGACCTGATTCGCGCCGGCCAGTTGCTGAAAATTGAAGTGCTGGACCATGTGATCCTTGGCCGCGCCACCGCCGACCGGCCCAAGGATTACGTCTCCTTGCGCGAACTGGGATATTTCTGCTCGTGAAGTACACCGCTCCTCCCTGGACGAGCGGCGGAGAATCTGTTGGCATTCTTTTTCTACCCCGGAATCCCGGAATTTTAAATGGGGACATCACCCCACAGACTGGCGGGGCGGGGTGTCAGGATTTTTTCCGGGGCGCAGGCGGCTGATGGCCAATCCGACGAGCAGAATCGTCAGCGTCCCGATCACGATGACGAGGAAATTGTGGAAGGGGCTGCGCCAGGCGGCCAGCGAGCCGGTGAAGCGGGGGGAGAGGCTCATCCATAGGATGATCAGCACGCCCAGGGCCACGCCGGTGGCGGCGGCGCAGTTCTTCGCCCGCCTGGAGATGAGGCCCAGGAGGAACAAGCCGAGCATGCCGCCGCTGAAAATGCTGGCCAGTTCCCACCAGGCATCGAGGGCGGTCCGGACCCGGATCATGGCGAGAGCGACCAGGGTGCCGGCCAGTCCAAACCCAAGAGTGG
>JARKQH010000065.1 GCA_029974925.1 Verrucomicrobiota bacterium | reverse complement strand
ACTGCTATCCTGAAAAGTTTTGTTTTTTTGCGAACATTTTAGGCCGCCATTTTCGTAAGATCTTCAACGCTAGCATTCCGCGCGGTCAATAGAGCGGTGATAACGCGACGGCCTTTGGCTGAGACGTGGTACAAATGCCTTCCGGGTACGCGGCGGATGAGCCCGTGGGCTCGCAGTAAAGCGAGTTTTCGGGTGACGGCTGCGGTTTGCTTGCGTTGGAGTTTGGGGCAGCGGGTGGGAGGATAGAGTTCCTTACGGATGTTCTGGTTGTGAAATCCCGCGATAGCGTACTCCAGACGGTTGACGGTCTGGAGCAGGAGCGCGTCATCTCCGAACGGGCGCAAAGCTCGATATCGATGGCCCTGCTTACGCTTGGCCCGGCAAACCTTGCCCGCTTCTTCCGCCAAGGGAGTTTTGAGCTGCACGACGCTTAAAGCCTCCAGGTGCCGGTGGGTTGCAGCGCGGGAAATCTCTGCACGACGAGGCACATCGGCCACGGTGCGACGCAGGCTACGCCATTGCTTGTCGCCTGTGGGATTTAGCTCTGAGGTTCGCCAAACCCGAAAGTCCTTTGGGTTATTAATCGTCACTTCGCTACGCAGCACGGAGCCCTTGTCATAGAGTTTGAGCGAGTTGTCGTTGAGCCAGTGTTTGACCCGCACGCCATCCGGGCCTCGGCGCCGATCGGTTTTTACTTCCTTGGCATCGGCTCGTTGCAGGAATCGCAGCACCTGCTCGGTGCCGAAACTCATCACCGAGTGGTGCACCCACGCAGGATAAATGCGGTCCAAATCGGCGCGCGTTTTGAACATCACATCGGTGGCGTACTCGCTCTCCGCCACCGTCCAATAATAAGAGCCGCCAATGGGCCGGCAGATCTCGGGATGATGGGGATGGCACAAATCAATTAACGGCTGGAAGAGTTCCTGCCAGTTCGTACTTATTTGCTGGTCCATCAGCTTCTGGGCTCGCTCCAGATCCTCAATCCAGGCAAAGCAGTTATCGCGGCGCTTATATTTGATGTGCGCCGATTCCAATTGCCGCGACAGCCATTCTCTCCCGTTAAAACAGATTTGGACCAGAAAAGGGAACCAGGTTTGCAGCCGCAAATGTAAAAAGCCCAATTGCTGATGCAGAAAATAGAAATACAGATGGATACATTTGCCCCAGTTGAGTTTGAGTTCCAAATGCTGGGTTTGCTTATTGCCCCGCACAAACCAGGTGCGGCAGGGTTCCACGGCGCTCAGGACGGTGATTAAGCCTTCCTTGACCCTGTCCCGCCGCATAATGTCCCGCGCCAAATCCTCTTTATGGTGGCAATTGCTTTGGAGATACACCACCGGACGGTGGAGGCGCTCCGCCAAGGCCGAGGCCGCTTGCCGCACCTTATCGGTTGTGCGGGTCACTAATCCTTTGAAGTCTTTGAACAGCAGCTTTTGGGAAAGCAGGTAATACTCCATGACCGATTGATGGTAGAGAGTTCGCAAGCTGGCTTGCACCCGAACTCGGTCGAAGCCCTGTAAAACCCCAATGACTTTTTTTCCGTGTTCCTCTAGAAACTGAGCCAAGGGACCACCCGAAGGGACTGTGGAAGTTTTCATAATCACCTTCCTTTTACCCGGAAAGGTGGCCCCTGCTCAAATCCCTTGGTTGCGGCTATGCCGCGCTAAGAAATCCGCAGCCGGGCTTTTGACCGGTCAGGGCTGAGACCAATTGGCCAGGAAGTGCGCCCTTCGCGTGAAACCTGCCATCAGAACACCAACCTCTGTTCATCCTCCTCCGGTCGCCATCCATCACCCCGGTTATTTTCCTGTTTTCGAGGCGGCCCTTTTGTGACACCAATGCGGCATGAAACGCATGTCTGGATTCGCATGGTGCGGCGGTTTTTTCGTCCTGGCGCTGAACCTCTCGGTGCAGGCCCAGCCCGTGCCAGGGGATTTGTGGGAGTTGGGGCGGAAGGAGGCGGCGAGGCACCGATTCTCGACGTTGTTCCCGGCTCAGGACGTACGCAAGCATTTGTCGAGCGAGGAGGGGATCGCGCAGGCGATGGACTGGTGCCGGAAAACGGCCGTGACCAAGGTCTATATTGAGACCTACCGCGACGGGTACCAGGCGGAAAGGAAGGCGCTGGAGCACGCGCGGGACCAGTTCAAGGCCGCCGGGTTTGTGGTGTCGGGGTGCGTGACGCCGACCAAGGTGGGCAAACCGTCGAAGGGATGGACCGACATTTCCTGTTACACGGATGGGCCGACGCAGGAGAAGATCAAGGCGATCTTTGAATACACCGCGGGGATATTCGATGAAATCATGATTGACGATTTCTGGTTTACGGACTGTGCCTGCTCTGAATGCCAGGCTGCGCGGACGGCGAAGACCGTCACGATTGGGGGAACGAAGCACCCGGTCAACGGCGACACCTGGGAGGATTACCGGTCCGAGCTGATGGTGCTCCTGTCGCGCGAGTACGTGCTGGGCGCGGCCAGACGGGTGAATCCAAACGTGAAGCTGATCATCAAATATCCCCAATGGTACGAAAATTTTCACACCCGCGGCTACGACGTGCTGCGCCAAACGGCGGATTTTGACCGAATCTGGGTGGGCACCGAGACACGGGATTACCACGACAAGCGCTGGGGCGGGACGGTGCAATATGAAGGCTACTTCATCATGCGCTGGCTGGGGGGCATCGGCGGCGCGAAGTGCGGTGGCGGGTGGTATGACTGGCTGGGCACCACGGAAAAAACCTATCTTGAGCAGGCCCGGATGACGGTGCTGGGGGGCGCGCGAGAGACGATGCTGTTCTGTTACGGGGGTTTGCAGGGCTCGACCGGGCCGGGGAACATTGAAGCATTGCGCAACCAGATTCCGGACCTGCTGGCGCTGGCAAAGGAGGTGGCTCAGCGCGAGCCGATTGGGCTGGCAGCCTACAAACCGCCGCACAGTGACGCCGGCAAGGAGAAGTATGTGTTCGATTTTGTGGGCATGATGGGCATCCCCTTGGTGCCCTGCCATGAGTTCCCGACGAACGCGACGGCGGCGTTTTTCCCGGTGCATTGCCTGAAGGACAAGGACTTTGCGCCCAAACTGGGCGGGTTTCTGGCGGCCGGCAGAACGGCGTTGATCACCGACGGCCTGAAGGCGGGACTGCAGGGGCAGGTGAAACTGGACGGGCCAAACGTCCACGTGCTGGCGGTGAACGGGGAGCCGAAGTCATTGCTGAACCTGACGCGTGAGGAACTGGACCAGCTCCGCGAGCCGCTGTTGCGGCCGTTCAACGCCAGCTTCAAGGCGCCTAACAAGGTTGCGTTGTTCCTCTACCGCGACGGGAGCTGGGTGGTCTGCAATTTCAATGACGACGCAGCGCCGGTGGAATTAAACGGTGGGCGTTACCAGGTGGGCGAACGGGACTGGTTGAAGGGGTGGAGATAGCCGGCCACAAAGAACACAGCGTTGCACCACCACCACAGTGGCGGAACGCGGCGTGGCGTGGTATGCGCTGGAGTGCAGGAAAAAAGCCTAACGCGCACTCCCGGTTACCACGTCGCCGACGCCTGTCTTGCCAACTTCGGCCGGCACATCACAAACCTCCTTTGCAGCTTCGACCGCCTCGGTTTCCCCGGCACGCTCCGGAGGCTCTTTGAGCCCGTTGTCATGGAGATTTATTTGCTGCGCTGGGGCTGCCGCTCTCCGTTGCGCGCGGGGATTCCGCAGGTCTCTCGTCAACCGAACGCCGACATTTAGGCGGCGCTCGGCAGGTTGAAACAGCCGGATCAGGCCTGCTTGCGCCGACGCACGAAGCGGAAGGTGCTGGCCGCGAACGGCAGCAGCAGCAACGCGCCGGCAATCATGGTCGTCGGCTCGGGAACGGTAGCCCAACCGCTGTCGCCATTCAGACCAATCCCTTGAATATGAGCTGCGACGTAAAGTCCGTCCTTGGGATAGCCTGCGGCCTGGGAACCGAGCGGATCGGGCGCCGATTGGTAAACGAAGTTCGCCGCGGTGGCGCCGGTGATCGTGAAAACCGAGACCGCGCCCGCGGTCATTCGATCCGGCGGAGGGGCGGTGTCGAAATCAATGCGAATGTCGAACAATCCGTCGCCATCCGCCTTGAACGCATCCAGGCCAAGGAAAACGCCCGGCGACGAGCCAGGACCAGAGTTGCGAACGATGGTGAGGCCGGCGGCGGAAGTGTTGGGCAAGTAGTTTAAATATAGCGAACTCAGAAACTCGCCGCTTGCCCCGCCGCTGGTCACAGTGAGGGTGACCACACCGGGGGCGGCATCTGCCAGACTCACCGCGAACACGCCGCTGGGCGCTGTTCCGGAGAAGGTGTCTGTGAGGTTCCAGGTAATCGCCGCATTTGCGCTCGCAACCGCCCCGGCACCGAGGACCACCCCCGCGAGAAGCGCCGCGCTCTTCCCGCGTATTTGTTTGTTCGTCATCATAGGTTTTCCGTTCTTTCCAGCAGGTTCCCCCCGGCTGGGCTTGGTCAGGTTCAGCGTTTAATTGCCGTGCTCAGCACGGGCGAACTGCGGCCCGGCGTTGCTCAGTAACGAGACTTATTTTATACATTAGATTATGCTTTGTCTGTACAGTCTCCGGACATTTTGGTACACATTTCGGCCATGGATTGCATTGACCATGACAATAAATGGTTGGCGCCACCAAGCCGGTTCTAACCGAACGAACCTCGAACCCTGAACTTTGAACTTCGGAGTTTAGGGCTTGGAGGGGGGCGAAGCGGGGACCGGGCGGTCGGCCAGCTCAATGTAGAGGGCGGCGAAAAAGGCGAGGAGAATGGTCAGGGGAATCAGGATGACCGTAAAAAGAGTGGTCGGGGTGGCGCAGTGGTAGCCGATGATGAAGCCGGCGACCAGGGCGACAAGGCTGTGGGCGACGGCGCGGACCGGCGGGGGAAAGGGGTTGTGGGCGAGCTGGTATTGCCGGCGATAACCGCGCCGCTGGAGCAGATAAACGGTGGCGGCCAGGAACAACCCGGCAAACCCGCCCACGAGAAAGGCAACTGTCAGGTTGAGGCGAAAGTTGGGGTTTTCCGGGTGGCTGGGCGGGATGGCAGGGTCTATGATTCGCACCATGTCGGTGGCGGGGAGAGCCAGGTCGGTCTGGTGCCACAGGCGCTTGAAGAGGAGGGAAACACTGAGTTGTTGACGCTCCTCGAGGCGTTTGTTTGCGTCGGCGATCCGGTTGGTGTCGGCCGCGTTTTGGGCGCGGGAAAGTCCGGCGATTTCGGTCTGAAGTTCGAGAATCTCGCGCCGGTTTTCGTCGTAGGCACGCTGGAGGACGGGAAGCGCGTCCGCAATTTTCCGGGCGCGAATTTGCGAACGATAATCGCGGTAGGCGGCCACCACGGCATTGGCGAGGGTGGCAGCCTCTTCGGGGTTGGTGTCAACGGCCTCGATTTGAATGATATCCGTGTTGCGGACCGGGACGACGCGGAGCTTCCGTTTCAGGATTTCGATGGATTCGCTGGTCTTGAGCGGCTGGCTCAAGCCAGAGCGCTCGGCCAGCTTTTTGTTAAGGTCGAGCGTCTCCACCGCTTTCTCGAGGACGGCGCTCGAGCAGATGAGGCGAGCCTGTGTTTCGCTGAAGTACGGGTCGTAGGAAGCTCCGCCGCCGTGGTCACCCAGGCCGGAGATGTCCGCCTGGTCCCTCTGAACCAGGATGCGGGCGGAGCTGGCGTAGGACTCCGGAAGGACGGCCGTGATGACGGTGGTCACGAGGAGGGCGAGAAAGAAGATGGACAGGAAGATGGAAAAAGGAAAACCGGGTGGTTTGGGCGGCGCGGGCGGGTTCGAGACAGTGGCTCCGGGGGATGGGGCAGAGGTCGGTTGCATGAGATGAATCCTCGCTTCGATTCTGGTTGTTGATTTTGTGATCCTGCTTTAAGTGTCCGCTCCTAATTGCGCGATGGCGCGCGGCGTGTCAACTAATAAAAGTGGAGCGTCGCAACTCTTGAGCCAGGGGGGAGGAGGGCCGGCACGGGCGCATTCCAGCGTTCCGCTCGAGGTCCGGCTCGGGCAAGGGACGCGGTGAAACGCATCCCGGGCAGCGGGGACGGAGGGGTTAGGGGGCGCCCCGGTTGGGCCCGCCCCGCGGATTCTGCAACCGAAAGCGGAGAGCGAAACGGGTCCCGACGCCGCACAGCAGCCACAAGGCCAGGAGCAACAGCAGCGTGTTCTCGACGAGTTTGCGGCAAATGAGGACCTCGCCGGTGCCACAACCGCAGTCGAACTTGACGCTGCAAAAGGGAATGCCCTGCGTGGCGGCAATGCCCAGCGCGCGATCGAGCACCACGAGGCTGAAGGGCACCAACATCAGGGCCAGCATGAGCGCGGCTCCGCGAACCGCCACCCCGGCCACCAGCAGCAAACCGCAAAAGACCTCGAACCAGGGCAGGGCGGCGGCAATCGAATTGAGCAGATAGGGATGGGCCACCAGTTCGTACTGCCGCACCAGCTTAAGGAAGTCCACCGGATGCAGGGCCTTGTTGAGCCCCATGTAAATAAACAATCCGCCCAGGAGCCAGCGGCCGAGCACTCCGGCCAGGTCGGCCAGTTTGCGTTTTGTGGGAGCATCCAGGCTCATGTCAGCGAGGCGCAGTGGAGGGCGAAGGCGCGTTTTTGAACACGCCACTTTTGCGGCCGCCGATTTCCACCGGCAGTCCGTTGGTGACCCATTCGGTGAAACCGCCGCCGTAAACGCCCAGGGTGCCGGGCGGGACGGCCGGGGCCAGGAGCGTGGCGGCGAATTCGCTGTCCTCGCAGTCGCCGCCGTTGCAGTAAATGACGATTTGGCGGGCGAACTGGGCGGCTTGGAGGACGGCGGGCAGATAGGGCTCGGGCCGGTAGTAATCCAGTTGGTAAGCGCCGGGGATATGGCCGGCCTGATAGGCCGGGTCGTCCCGGGCGTCAATAAAGATCACCTGTTCCTGTTGATAGGCCGGGTCGTGGAAGAGGTGGATAACCTGGTTGCTGTCCAGCAGGCTCAAACCGCGCGCCTGCAACCGGAGCGCCAGGGCATTGGACAGCGCCGGCAGGTTGGTGGTCAGGCCGCCGCCGGGCGCGAGACTTGTCGGCGGGGCGTTGGAGACGGCGGGCGGCGGGGGGAAATAATTGCGCGAGAGTTTGAGACCGCGAGGGGAGAGGTAATTGGCGGCGAGCGAGAGGCCGGCGCCCACCAGCGCAACCAGCAGCCCTTCGATCAGAACCGCTTTCACGTGGCGTGTCAGCGGCTGGGAAGCGGCAGCGGGGGCGGCGGGGGCGGTGGAGTCGGACCGGCGGACACCCGGGGCGCCGGGGGCGGGGCGGCGGCCGCAGGCGGGGCGGCGGCGGGGGCCGGGGTGGTGGCCGGGAGCGTTGCGGGCCGCGGCATCTGAATCACCGGCACCCGAACCACGGGATATTTGGGGTGGCTGGTCTTAACCGTGAAAACCGTCTGCCGGTCTTGAGGCAGCGTGAAGCCCTGCGGAAAAGCCAGCGTGGCGGAGAAGGCCCGGCCGGGCAGGATTTCCTGGAGGGTGATATCCACATCCTGCAGGTTGATCTGCGGTTCGGAGAGCGAGAGGGTGTTGGTCGTGTTGTTCTGGATGGTGACGCTGGGGAGGGTCTTGGTGGTCAACGGCGCAGGCGGCAGGGTGATCTGGGGCGGCATGATGGCCAGGACCGGCTGCACATTGGCCCAAACCGTGACGTTGACCACGGGGAGGTTGGTGCTGCTGGTCTTGAGCGTAATAATGCCCTGAACGTTGCCGGGCGGAAGGGTGGATTTCGTGGAAACCGTCAGCTCGTATTCCTTGCCCGGTTGATTGGTTTTTACCTCGGCGGTGAAGGCGGGGTTATTGGACTCGGGCGGCGACAGGGTCACCGGCTCCTCGGTGTTGTTGATGATTTTGACGGTGGTGGAGGCGTTGGGGGCGTCCGGGGGGATGTTTAAGACCGCGAACTGGGGGGCAACGTCAATCGGTTTCCAGATGGTGCCCTTGAGCTGGAGGATGTGGGACGGCTGGGTCTTATCGTTGCAGGCCACCGAAATGGTTTTGAACACGGCGCCGTTGAAGTTGGCGCTGTTGAACTGGACGGCGATGCTCCCGGTCTGGCCGGGCTCGACGCGGCGGCTCCACTCGCCGAGCGGCGTGCAGCCGCACGAAGGCTGAACGTTGTGAATTTCGAGGACCTGGTCGCCGATATTGGTGAAGGCGTACGTATGTTTGACAACTTCGCCGGCTTTGACGCGGCCGAAGTCGAAGATGGGCTCGGCAAACTTGATTCTCGGCCCCAGGGGCGTGGCGTCCGCCGGCAAGGCGGCGTCCGGGGCGGGCGGCAGTGAAGGCGTGGCAGGGGCGGCCAGCGGCTGGGCCACCGCCCCCACGGCGCGGGCCAGAATGAATCCCAGCGCCATTCCCAATTTCTTCGTGCTCATAAGCAAATTCAAACCCAGTATAGCTCAAAACAGGGGGGGCGCGCAAAAGCGTTTTTTGCCCGGCGTCGGCCCGCCTTCTCAGGCCACGTCCTCGCCGAGTTCCACGTTCCAATACGCCAGGTCAATGAAGTGCTTCCAACTGTCGTGCTGGTGCAGCGTGAAATTAATCTGCACGAAGGGCCGCCACTTGGGCCGCTTTGGCTTGCGGATCAGGTGCATGCCGGCCTCCTGCGGCGTTCGGTTGGCCTTCCGCGTGTTGCACTCGATGCAGGAGCAGACGATGTTCTCCCACGAGGTCGGGCCGCCCCGGTCCCGCGGGATGACATGGTCCAGGTTCAGGTCCTTGCGGTCACAGGTGACGCCGCAATACTGGCAGGTGTTCTTGTCGCGCTCGAAAATGTTGTGGCGGGTGAATTTCACCTCTTTCTTCGGCAGATGATCGTAAACCAGCAGGAGGATCACCCGCGGCACGCGAATGCGGAATGAAACCGTGCGGACCGACTCGGGATGCGGCTCGCGCTCGGAAAAATGGTGCCACTCGGTGAAGTTGAAGGTCTGGAACGAGCCGTCCCCGCGCTCGAACACAACCTGGGCGTGACCCTGGAACAGCAAGGTCAGGGCCCGCCGCGCCGTGCAGACATTCACCGCCTGCCAGAGGCGGTTCAAGACCAGCACGTGTTGGTTCAGCATCGTCGTCATAGACCGTTCCAACGTGCCGAGAGCCTACACAAAGCGGCCAGAGGTGTCAACGCGGGCAACGGGGCGACGACGGTTTGGAAGTCCGGCCCGACGGGCCAGTCCATTTCACGAAAGAGGGGGCTGGGGAGCATCATGCGCCGCAAGGATGCAAAGATTATAGGACTGACCCCTTTGCGTGGGAGGCGGTTCGGGGTAGGCTGGGGGGCGCATGGCGGACCGACTGCCCATCTACGAAGTTGAATCGGCGATTCTGGCCGGCGCGCGCGAGCACCGGCGGTTGATCCTTTCCGCGCCCACGGGGTCGGGAAAGTCCACGCAAGTGCCCCAAATGCTGCTGGACGCGGGACTGCTGGGCCGCGGGCAGGTGGTGGTCCTGCAGCCACGCCGGCTGGCGGCCCGGCTGCTGGCGGCGCGCGTGGCTTGGGAACGAAAAAGCGAGCTGGGCGGTGAGGTCGGTTATCAAATCCGGTTCGAGAACGTGACCTGCGCCGACACGCGCATTCGCTTTGTCACCGAAGGGGTTCTGCTGCGGCAGATGGTTCAGGACCCCGAGCTGCGCGGCGTGTCGGCCCTGATCTTTGATGAGTTCCACGAACGCCATCTTTACGGGGACATCACCCTGGCGCAGGCGCTGGAGCTCCAGGAACGGCGCCGGCCCGACCTGCTCCTGGTGGTGATGTCCGCGACCCTGGACGCGGCGCGGCTGGAGGAGTACCTGCGGCCCTGCCGCGTGGTGGAGTCCGCGGGCCGCACCCACCCGGTTCAGATCGAATACGCCCGAACGCCGTCCTACCTGGAAAAGCGGCCGGTTTGGGACCAGGCGGCTGCGGCGTTTTGCGACTTCGTGCGGTCGGGCGGCGAGGGGGACGTGCTGGTGTTCATGCCGGGCAGCTTCGAGATCAACCAAACGATTGAAGCCATCCGGCACTGTGAGGAATCGCGCGGGCTGGTGCTGCTGCCCTTGCACGGGGAGCTGCCCCCGCGGGAGCAGGACGCGGCCGTGGCCCGGTATGACAAGCGAAAAGTCGTGGTGGCCACCAACGTGGCGGAAACCTCCCTGACGATTGACGGCATCCGCTGCGTGATTGACAGCGGGCTGGCGCGGATTCCGCGCTACGATCCTTACCGGGGCATCAACACCCTGCTGATTGAAAAAATCAGCCAGGCCTCCGCGGATCAACGGGCCGGCCGGGCCGGCCGGACGGCCCCCGGCGTTTGTCTGCGGCTCTGGTCGCGCGAGGAACACAGCCACCGGCCCGCGCGGGAGTTGCCGGAAGTCAAGCGGCTCGACCTGGCAGAGGTGGTTCTCACGCTGAAAGCGGCCGGGGTGGCCGACCTCCGGAAATTCCGCTGGCTGGAGCCGCCGGAAGAGCAGGCGCTGGCGCATGCGGAGGAGTTGCTGACGGACCTTGGGGCGCTGGCCCCTCCGCGGACGCCGGAGGCTTTGGCGGGCGAGGCAACGGGCGGCCCGTGTTCAACGATCACCCCGATGGGACGCCAGATGCTGGCGTTTCCGCTGCATCCCCGTTACGCGCGCATGTTGCTGGCCGCCCAGGAACGCGGTTGCGTTTACCCGGCCTGCCTGGTTGCCGCCCTGACCCAGGGCCGTGATTTGCTGCTGCGGAACGTGGACCGCGAAACAGCCGCTCTGCGCGAAGAGCTCCTGGGGCCAACCGCCGCCAGCGATTTGTTTCTGCTCATGCGCGCCTGGAATTACGCCGTGCGCAAGGAGTTCAAGCTCGAAGCCTGCCGCCGGCTGGGAATTCACGCGCTCACCGCCCGGCAGGTTGGACCGCTGTTCGAGCAGTTTCTGGACATCGCGCGCCGCGAGGGGCTCGAGGTGGAACCGCGGGAGGTGGCGGATGAAGCGCTGCAAAAGTGCATCCTGGTCGCTTTCAGCGACCGGGTGGCCCGACGGGTGGACGCGGGGACGCTGCGCTGTGAGCTGGTGCATGGCCGGCGGGGCACCCTGGCCCGGGAAAGCGCCGTGCAATCGAGCCCGCTGCTGGTCGCCGCGGAAATTCGCGAGGTGGAAGGCAAAGACAAGAGCGTCAACACCCTGCTCAGCCTCGCCACGGCCATTGAGGAGACCTGGCTTGCGGAACTGTTTCCCGAGGACCTTTCCCGCGCGTTGCGGTGTTTCTACGATTCCGCCAGCCGCCGCGTGTATGCGGAGGAACAACTCCGGTTTCGCGACCTGGCCATCGGCGTCCGCCGCATCGAGCCGCCGCCCGCTGACGAGGCTGCCCGGCTGCTGGCGGAGGAGGTTTTGGCGGGGCGGCTGACTCTGAACGAATGGGACCACGCGGTCGAGCAATGGATTTTGCGGCTGAATCTGCTGGCGCAGTGGTGTCCGGAGCTCGGGCTGCCGCCGATCACCGACCAGGCCCGGCGCGATCTGGTTCAACAGCTTTGTCACGGAGCCTTTTCCTACAAGGACATCAAAGACAAGCCGGTCCGGCCGCTGGTCAAGGGCTGGCTCAGCCCCCAGCAACAGGAGTGGGTGGACCAACACGCGCCCGAGCGGCTGACCCTTGCCAACGGGCGCGCGCCCAAAGTGGTTTACGACGCCGCCAATCCCCCACACATCGCCGTCCGCATTCAGGAACTGTTCGACGTCAATTCCACGCCGCGGATCGCGATGGGCCGCGTGCCGGTGCTGGTGCACATCCTGGCCCCGAACATGCGGCCGGTGCAGATCACCCAGGACCTCGCCGGTTTCTGGCGCGAGCATTACCCGCGCATCAAACAGGAACTGCAGCGCAAATATCCCAAACACGCCTGGCGATGAAGCCGCCCGCGCGCCTCGCGGCAGGTGCCGCGCGGGAGCGTGCGCGCGGTGCTGCGCCGCCAGGGAGGTCAGCGTCCCTTCGCCTTGGCGCGGCGCAGCCCGCCCCAGGCCAGGAAACCGCCGGTTTTGGCTGGAATTTTCGCTGGAATGCGCTTGCCAACCCGGGGGAACGTCTCCATATTGCCTCAAATTGTTATTTATATATGGCTGACGTCGCAAATAAATATCCTGAGAATGTTCCGGGCAAGTATTACGTAGATAACCAGTGCATTGATTGCGATCTTTGCCGGGAGACCGCGCCGGACAATTTCCAACGCAATGAAGATGGCGGGTACTCCTACGTGTTCAAGCAACCCGAATCGCCGGAGGAAGAGGCCCGCTGCAAAGAAGCCAAGGAAGGCTGCCCCGTCGAGGCCATCGGCGACAACGGCGCGTAATCGCAGTTTTTTTTGATCAGGCCCGCGGTTTGACGGCCGCGGGTCTTTTCATTTGTGCGGCCAGCCGCCATGTTGGCCGGAGGTTAGCCTGGACCGATGGATTTCATTTCACAATTGCGCTGGCGGCCGCAAATCGGGGACCCCAGCTTCATGGGCTGGTTCACCGTCGCGGCGTATGCCCTGGCCGCGGCCGCGGCGGCGCTGACCGCCGCGCGCCCGGCGCTGCGGCGGCCGGGGGAACCGTGGCGGGAGCGGGTGTGGTGGGGCGTGGCGATGCTGTTGGCGTTGCTGTGCGTCAACAAGCAGTTGGACCTGCAGTCGCTTCTCACCGATATCGGCCGGGTCATCGCCCGGCAGCAAGGGTGGTATGAACACCGCCGGGATTTCCAGAAATGGGCCGTCGTGGGAGTGGTGCTCATGGCGTCCGGCTTCGGAGGGTGGTTCATCTGGCGTTTCCGCGGTTTCTGGTTGAGTCACAAGTTGCTGGTGGCTGGCTTGTTCTTTCTGGTGACGTTCATTTGCGTCCGGATGGTGTCATTTCATCATGTGGACGAGGTGCTGGGGTTGCGGCCGGCGGGCTTTAAGATGAACTGGCTGCTGGAGTTGACCGGCATTTTCCTGGTGCTGGCGGCGGCGGTGCGGGAACACCTGCCATCTCGCGGCGAGACCTCGTGAGCGGCGCGGCAGGAGGTCTTTGATGGTTTTCACACAGGCTTGGCGCCTTTGCAGGCCGGGTATCGGACGCCGCTTTGGCACCGCGAACCTGCGCGCGGGCCTTTGCCGGCGGTGCGCAAGGTCACAAGAGTGCCACACAGCAGGCAGTTGGGGGCCCGGATGATGCGCTTTTCCAGGTGATGCGCTTTTTCCGGTTGAGCGCCCCGCCTTGGGCGGTTAGGTTGGCGCCGCATGAATGTTTTGGTTACGGGCGGGGCCGGTTACATCGGTTCGGTCTGCACGGAAGAGCTGTTGAATGCCGGACACGCGGTCACGGTGTACGACAACCTGACCGAGGGGCACCGGTCTGCGGTGGACTCGCGGGCCCGGTTCATTTTGGGGCGGCCCGAGGTGGAGGGCGACCTATTGAAAGCCGTGCGGGAGGCGCAGCCGGAGGCGATTCTGCATTTTGCGGCGAGCGCTCTGGTGGGGGAATCCATGGCCAACCCGGGCAAGTATTTTCAGAACAACGTGGTCAACGGCCTGGCGCTGCTCAACGCGGCGGTGGCGGCGGGGGTGCGGAAATTTGTTTTCAGCTCGACCTGCGCGACCTACGGGCCGCCGGAGAAGGTGCCCATGACGGAGGAATTGCCGCAGCGGCCGATCAACCCGTATGGGGAGTCCAAACTGATGTTCGAGCGGATGCTGCATTGGTATCACGAGATTCATGGTTTGGAGTTTGTGGCGTTCCGGTATTTCAACGCGGCGGGGGCGAGCGAACAATTCGGCGAGCACCACCGGACGGAGACCCACCTCATCCCCAACGTGTTGAAGGTGCCCTTGGGGCAGGCAAAGCAGTGCGAGATTTACGGGACGGATTACCCGACGCCCGACGGCACCTGCATCCGGGATTACATTCACGTGGTGGACCTGGCCCAGGCGCACATTCTGGCCTTGGCGCCCGGGAAGCAGGGTTTTTACAATTTAGGCAACGGCGACGGCTACTCGGTGCGGCAGGTCATCCAGACCTGCGAACAGGTGACCGGCTGCCGGATTCCCGCGGTGGAGAAGCCGCGGCGGCCGGGGGACCCGCCCCGGCTGGTTGCATCGGCCGAAAAAGCGATGCGGGAGCTGGGCTGGAAACCCAAGTTCCCGCGATTGCAGGAAATGGTGGCCACAGCCTGGGCCTGGCACCGGAAACACCCCCAGGGTTATCCGGACTAGCGTCGCAGGGGCGGCCATGCCATTGGCGCATGGGCAAAAGCATTCTATTGGTGGATGACGATCCGCTGGTGAGGCGGATTTACCAGGAAGGCCTGCAAAAGCAAGGTTTTGAGGTGGTCTGCGCCGAGGACGGTCTCAAGGCGGTCCAAATGCTCCGGGTGAGCGCGCCCGACCTGGCAGTGCTGGACTTGATGATGCCGAAGTTCGGCGGGGTGGATGTGCTGAAGTTCATCCGGGCCGACGAGCATCTGAAGGAGCTGCCGGTTGTCGTCCTGTCGAACCTGTACATGGATGAAATGGCCCAGCAGGCGGCAGCCTTGGGGCCGCAAAAAGCCCTGCTGAAAATCCGCTGCACCCCCGCCGCCCTGGCGGCGGTGATCCGGGAGATTCTGGAAGGGATTCCGGCGCCGGCGGACCTCTCCGGCCTGCTGGCCGCTCCTCGCCGCGCTCCGAGTCTGGTTCGGACGGGAGGAAAGCCCCCGGCGACAGTTGGCGGCACACCCGGTTCGGCGGTTCCCCCCGCCGGAGATGCGCCGGCTCAGGCCGCGGCCGAGGCGCCTGCCGGCGATTGGGAGCCGCGCCAGTTGGCCCGGGAGCAGTTGCTGGGCGACCCCGCGGCGACGCAAGGCGAGCTGCAGACGCTGCTGGCCGCCCTGAAGGACAGCCGGAACGATCTGGAACGGGAGTTGCGGCTGCAGAACTTGTATCGGCGGGTTCATTTTATCAGCGCGACCGCCGGTTTGGCCGAATGCCAGGCCATCGGGCAACTGGCGAGCGTGCTGGAGGCGCTGCTCTATTCGATGATTGGCAAACCGGCTTTGGTGACTGCGTCCGTGCTCCACACGATTGAACACGCGATCGAAGTCCTGGCACAGGTGCTGGCCTTCGGCGCGGACCTGGAACCGATCAGCCATCCGCGGCTGCAGGTTCTCGTCGTGGATGACAACCCCCTTGCCAGCCGTTTGATTGTCTCGGCCTTTCGCACGGTGGGCTTCCAGACTCAGGCCGCTCAAGACCCGCTGGCCGCGTTGGAATTGGCCCGGCGGCAGAACTTCGATCTGCTGCTGCTCGATGTTGAGATGCCCCGCTTGGACGGCTTGGAACTGTGTCGTCAGATCAGGTGCCTGCCAGGATATGCCGAGGTGCCGGTCGTTTTCGTCACGGGCCACTCCGATGCGGCGACTCGCCAGCGCAGCAAGGACAGCGGCGCGGATGATCTGATTGCCAAACCGGTTTTCCCCATGGAACTGGCGGTCAAGTCGGTCTGCCACCTGTTGCAGCGCCGCCTGACGCCGCCAGGCCCGAGGCCCGGTTCCGAGGCGCCACCTTCCCCGCCGGATTGAAGCCACCGTGAACGGGGGCCGCGCCGCCCCGTGGCAGGGCGCTGCTTTGGCTCGCGGGAAACCGACTGAAAGACCCGTCAATTGCCGGTCTTAAGCTCGACCACATCATGCGGGGCGGCCTCGCGCTGGCCAGCCGGGCTGACGCGGATGAACCGAGCCTTCTCCCGCAATTGGGACAAGTTGGCCGCGCCGAGGTATCCCATGCCGGATTGGATGCCGCCGATGAGTTGCTCCAGGACGCGGTCCACCGAGCCGGTGACCTCCTTGAGCGCTTCGACACCTTCGGGCGCGACTTTCCGGGTGGGGTCGGGCGCGTGTCCGTAACGGCTGGCGGAGCCGGCCTTCATGGCGGCGAGGCTGCCCATGCCGCGGTATTGTTTGTAGAGTTTGCCGCTGAACTCCATGACCTCGCCGGGCGCCTCCGGGCAGCCGGCAAAAAGCCCGCCGCAAATCACGGCATGCGCCAAGGTCAGCGCTTTGACAATATCGCCGGACTTGGTAATGCCGCCATCGGCAACCAGGGTGACTTTCTTCTTGTGAGCTGCGCGCGAGGCCACATAGAGGGCGGTCATTTGCGGAATGCCGACCCCCGCGACAATCCGGGTGGTGCAGATTGAACCAGGCCCCTGCCCCACCTTGATGATGTCGGCGCCGCGGTCGGCCAGAAACTCGACCCCTGCAGCGCTGGTGACGTTGCCGGCGATCAGCGGCAGGCGCGGAAACGCGTCCCGCAGCATGCGCACGGCGTCCCCCACGCCCTTGCTGTGGCCATGGGCGGTGGAAACCGCCACCACATCCACCCCGCGCTCCACCAGCCCGCCCACATGCGCAATGATGCGGTCGCGGTCCAGCTCGCCAAATGCATTGCGCGTGGCGGAAACGGCGGCGCCGCACACCAGGCGGAAATGGGCGTCGCGCGCCGGCTTGAACTGGGCGTTGCGCTCCTGGGTGATGCGCTCGATGTCGCTCATGGTGAACAAGCCGTGAAGCCGGTCCTCGTCATCCACCACCAGCAGTTTGTGGATGCCGGGATGGGCGGTGAAAAAGCGGTCCGCCGCCGCAATGGGGTTGCGGCCGAGTTCCTTGCGATGGATGGTGTGGACCTGGCTGCGCGGCGTGAGGGCCTCGGCCACTTTTCGTTTCGCGTAGCGGACTTTGACCACATGGCCGGGCAGCAGGCCCACGAGCTTGCCGTGTTGGTCCACCACGGGGAACGTGCTGAAGGCGAAGTGCTTCTTTTCGATCAGAGCCAGCACGTCGCCGATGAGCTGGTCGGGCGTGACCTTGATGGGGTCCTGAATCAGGCCGTGGACATGGTTTTTCACGCGGCTGACCTGCGAGAGTTGCTCGCGTTCGGGCATGTTGTAATGGATGAGGCCCAGGCCGCCATTGAGCGCCATGGCAATGGCCATCCGCGAGTCGGTGACCGTGTCCATGTCGGCGGAAATGATGGGGATGTTGAGCTGGAGGCCTTCGGCCAGCCGCGTTTCAAGCTGCGTCTCGCGCGGGAGCACTTCGGAATAAAGGGTCGCGAGCGTGATGTCGTCAAAGGTCAGGCCGATGTTGTTGTAGGCCGGGAAGAAGGCGTCCGCCGCCTTGTAGAATCTGGAATCAAGCTGGTCTGAATCTTTGCTAACTGCCATGTCGGAAAATGCCCGGTGCGGGCACCGGCTGGCAAGCGCAAATCGCGTCAGAACTCGATGGCCTCGTTCATCGTGCCGCATTGCGAGCAACGCGAGCGGTCCACGTCCGCGTCGTCGGTGTAAACGTAGCCGCAGTGTTCACAGCGGAAAATCCGGTCCTCCGGCGTGGCGGCGGTGAACCGCCGCCGGCGCATTTCCGACAGGATCGCCGCGGCACAGACTCCGCCGAGGAGCACCACCACATAAGTCAGGATCAACTCCGGAACAGTCATGAGGCGGGCGGGGTGTTGGTGCCTGGGAGGGGCACCGTTTGCCAGTGGAAGATCAATTCCCCCCATCGCAAGCGGTTGCGGGCTTCGAGCGGAGTCAGGCCGGGGTCCAAGGGCCGGAACCGGAACTGTCGGGCGTGGTCCAGGGCCAGGCGGTCGGCCTCGGTCCGTCCGCTGCCGGCCAGCAAGGTGGTGGTCACGGGCTGGCCCAGGCCATCCACCACCACACTGACGACCGTGTTGGTCAGGAGGTCCGCATGAGGTTGCGGAGGCAGGGGGATGGCGGCCAGGGGGCCCTGCCCTGCCAGCTCGCCGGCAACCACCAATTCGGATTCGGCCGGTCCGAGCCGCTGGGCTGGCAATGCCGGCCGGAACAACTCGGGCAGCGGCGGGCGCGGTGAAGGCCGATCGGCGTTGAGGCGCAAGGCCAGCAACTGCTGGAAGGTGCGGCCCAGAACCGCCGGTTGCAGGGCCAGCCAGCGCGGCGGGTCCGGCGGGTCTGCCGGGTGAAAATCCGGCGGCGTGAAATGGAGCCAGGCCGGCCCGGAAAACCCCTGCTGGTGGGGCAAGGCAAAGAGGGTGGCGTCCTGGAGGGCCAGGAGGTTTTCCGCGCCGGAGTCCAGCAAGTTAATCGAAGGCGAAACGGCGGGCGGGCGGGTGCGCAGGGGGGAACGATCACTCAGCCAGAAGATCAGCCCCAGTTGGGTGGCGAACACCAAGGTGACGGAGCCCCACCACCGCACGCGCCGGCGTCGCGACTCGTTCGCCTGCCTTTTCATCGCGCCGGGGTTTTGCGCGGCAGCTCGAACGGGCGCGGCAGGGTGGCCAGCCAGGCGTCGGCAATGCCCGCCTCTCGCGCCAGGAGCGACAGCCGCAGGAGCCGCTCGTAGGAGACGCTTCTGTCCGCTTGCACCAGAAGGCTCAAGGGGGTGTTGGCCTGCTTCACCACTTCGGCCAGCCGCTGTTTGAGCTGGTCCGGCTCGATGAGCCGGTTCTCGTAATAAAGGCGCCCGTTGGCGTCCATGGCCACGGCCACGCTGGGCCGGTCGGTTCCGGGCAGATTTTCGCCGGTGGGCAGGTTCAGGCGCACTCCCGGAGTGTAAACCAGGGAGCCCAGCATCAGAAAAATCACCAGGAGGAAGAAGACCGTCGCGAAGGGCGCGGCATCGAGCTGTCCGCGAAAAATGCGGGCGTTGCGGGGGAATTTCATGCGGAACGCGACGCGGGGGTTTCGGTCAGAATATTAACGATTTCCGTGGCCGCGCGTTCCATGTCCAGCACGATGGAGTTGACGCGGCTCACGAGGTAGTTGTAGCCGGCATGGGCGGGGATGGCGACCGCCAGGCCGGCGGCGGCGCAGATCAGGGCCTGCCAGATGCCGTTGGACAGGTCGCCCACCTGCGCGTGCAACCCGGCGCTCTGAATTCGCATGAACGTCTGGATGAATCCCAGCACCGTGCCTAACAGGCCCAGCAGCGGCGACAACTGGGCGATGGTCGCCAGCAGGTTCAGCTTCTCCTCCAGACGCGGCACCTCCGCCAAGCCCGCCTCCTCGAGGGCCTCCTGGACCCGCTCCCGGCCGTGGTCCCGGTTGAGAATGGCGGTTTTGACGAGCCGGGCCACCGGCCCCGGGGTGGCGTCGCAAATCGAAAGGGCCTCGACCACGTTGTCGCGCTTGAGGACGGTGCGCACGCCGTTGAGGAACTCCAGGGAGTTGATCTGGGCGCGGTGATAGTGCAGGAACCGTTCGGTGAACACCACCACCGCAACCGCGCTGATGAACAGGATCAGCCACAACACCGGCCCGCCATTGGCCAACAATACCGGCAAGGTTAACATGCCCCTGTTATACGGCTTGCGCCCCCCGCTTCAAAGGTCAAAGTTGAGGGCGGCGAGGGCGCGGCTCCGGTGGCCTCGCAGCGTTGCCGCGGGGTTGAGCCGCGGCCTCAGCGGCCAAACTTGCTCAGCGAGGTCTGCGGAACCGGGATCTCCCGCGGCGGTTCGGAGGGCTTGTTTAATCGCCAGAGCAGCAAGGCGCACAAGACACTGGCTGCGAAACCCAAGCCGATCACGTAGCGGATCGCGCGTTTCTGTTTGTAGCTGAGCCGCCGCCGCACTCTGTGCCTGACCATGGGATGTCTGCTCACAGCTTGCATCTGGGAGCGGGAGGATAAGACAGGGGCCGTTTGTTCGCAAGCCTTAAATAGGGGTGACTTATTTGCCGGATTTCCCGACCCGCCGATGGCGCGTTACCGTGAGCCAGCACGCCACCCGGTGCTGGCACCCGCGGGTTGTTCCGGCAGATTTATTTTGACCGGGGATCGCGTGGCGGCCCCCATTCGTTCAACTTCCGCTCGTTTTGTTCCGGAGCGGCCGAGAGGTGCAACAACTCCATGGCTTCGCCGATGAGATACAGCGAGCCGGCGATGACGACGAACTCGTCGCCGGCAGCCTCGGCCAGCGCGGCGGCCAGGCCTGGCAATTCGAGGACTTGCGTGCGCGGGTTGGCTTCCGCGCAGACTCCGGCCAAAGCATGGGGGTCGGCCGTCCGCTCGTTATGCACGGGCACCAGGAGGATGCGGCGCGCCAGCGGGGCCAGGAGGCGGCACATTTGCGGCCAGTCCTTGTCCTGCAGAATTCCCAGCACCAGGGCCGGCCGGGCGTCGGCGAAGTACTGCCGCAGCGCCTGGGCGAGAATCTCCGCTCCGCCCGGATTATGCGCCCCGTCCAGCAGGAGGCGCTGGCCCGAGGGACGGGTGACCAATTGCAGGCGGCCGGGCCAGTGCAGGCGCATCAACCCGTCGCGAATGGCGGCGGGCGAGACCGGCAGTTGGGAGGCCAGGACGCGCAACGTCGCCAGCGCCACGGCCGCATTCATTTTCTGATGGTCCCCCAGCAGCGGCAGTTCGATCCGGTCGAGCGGCGCTTCGCGCGCCGCCGAGGCGGGCACCTGGGTGAGCGGCGCTTGCAGGCGGCGCGCCGTTTCCTGGATCACGGCGAGGGGTTCGGGCGTGCGCACGCCGGTCACCACGGGGATGCCGGGTTTGATGATGCCGGCCTTTTCGGCGGCGATGCCGGCGAGGGTTTCGCCCAGCCATTTCTGGTGGTCGTACTGAATATTCGTGATGACGCTGGCCAGGGGGGTCACGATGTTGGTCGCGTCGAGGCGTCCTCCCAGGCCCGTCTCCCACACAACGAGGTCGCACTGCTGCTCGAGGAAGTATTGCAGCGCCATGACCGTGACCACTTCGAAGAACGTGGGGTGATTCTCCGCCGGAAAGTGGCGCAGCAAGGATTGCATCCCGGCCACCAACCGGACCGTGTCGGCTTCGGACAAAAGCCGGCGATTGACCTGGATGCGCTCGCCGAAGGCGACCAGGTGGGGGGAGGTGAACAAGCCCACCCGCAGGCCGGCGGCGCGGCAGATGCTTTCAATCATGGCGCAGGTGGACCCTTTGCCGTTCGTGCCGGCCACATGAATGAATCGCAGCCGGTGGTGCGGGTTTCCGGCCAGCCCGGCCAGGCGGAAGGCATTATCCAGGCCGAGCTTGGTGCCATACCAGCGCAGGCTGTAAAGGAACTGAATGGCTTGGGAGTAGGTCACAAGGCGCGCCGCAAAAGCCGTCATCCTTGCGTTTTGGCGCTGCCGTGGGCCAGGGCGGCGGCGATGAAGCCTCGAAAGAGCGGATGCGGTTGGTGAGGTTTGCTTTGAAACTCGGGATGGAACTGGCTGGCGATATAGAAGGGATGCCGCGGTTCCTCGATGATTTCGACGAGCTTGCCGTCCGGCGTCTGGCCGCTGAACACAAAGCCGGCCTTCGCAAACCGCTCGCGGTAGGCGTTGTTGAACTCGTAGCGGTGCCGGTGGCGTTCCTTGATGACAAAGGCGCCATACAAGCGCGCGGCCAGCGTGCCGACGGCGAGCTGGCAGGCTTGGGCCCCGAGGCGCATGGTGCCCCCTTTGCGCGTGACCCGCGTTTGCTCATCCAGCATGGCAATGACGGGGTGGGGCGTCGCGGGGTCGAATTCGGTCGAATGGGCGCGGGTCAGTTTGAGGACATGGCGCGCGAACTCGATGGTGGCGATTTGCATCCCCAGGCACAGCCCCAGATAGGGCAGGCCGTTCTCCCGGGCGTAACGCGCGGCCTGAATTTTGCCCTCGATGCCCCGCTCACCAAAGCCGCCGGGCACCAGGATGCCGCCGAGGCCGTGCAAGACTTTGGCCGCCCCTTCGCGTTCAATCTCCTCGGCATCCACCTTTTGAATGTCCACGCCGCAGTCGTTGGCGATGCCGCCGTGATTGATGGCTTCATAAACCGATTTATAGGCGTCCTGCAGTTCGATGTACTTGCCCACCACGCCGATTCGCACCCGGCGTTGCGGGGCGATAATCTTCCGCAGAATCTCCTGCCAGTGCGCCATGTTGGGTTGCGGCACGTCGAGCCGCAGTTGGCGGCACACCAGTTCGTCCACCCGCTCCCGCTGCAGCATCAGCGGCACTTCGTAAATGCTGTGGTCCACATCCTTTTCCTCGACCACGGCCTCGAAGGGCACGTTGCAGAAAAGCGAGATTTTCTGGCGCAACTCCTTCTCGAGCGGCTTTTCGCAGCGGCAGACCAGAATATGCGGGGCCAGACCGATTTCGCGCAGCTTGGCCACGGACTGCTGGGTGGGCTTGGTTTTCAGTTCGCCCGCGGCCTTGATGAAGGGCACATAGGTGACATGCACGAAGACCGCGTTGTGCGGGCCGACCTCGAGGGCGAACTCCCGAATCGCTTCGAGGAACGGCAGGCCTTCGATGTCGCCGGTCGTGCCTCCGATTTCCGTGATAATGACGTCGGCCCGGGTGGTCTCGGCCAGGAGGTGAATCCGGTTCTGGATTTCGTCGGTCACGTGGGGGATGACCTGCACGGTCTTGCCCAGGTATTTGCCCTCCCGCTCGTTGTTGAGGACGGTTTGGTAAACCTGGCCGCTGGTGAGGTTGTTCAGGCGGGTGAGCTGGCAGTTGGTGAACCGTTCGTAATGGCCGAGGTCCAGGTCGGTTTCCGCCCCATCATCCAGCACATAAACCTCGCCGTGCTGGTAAGGGTTCATGGTGCCCGGATCCACATTAAGGTAGGGGTCGAATTTCTGGAGGGCGATTTTCAGCCCGCGATTCTCGAGCAGCGTGCCCAGCGAAGCGGCCGTCAGGCCCTTGCCCAACGAACTCACGACGCCGCCAGTTACGAATACATATTTGGTGCCCACAGCTTTTGTCACAAGTTTCAAGCCGCAAACTCAGCCCGCGGCGGACGGCGACTTTTGCGCCCGCCGGCGCCGGCCGTGCGGCCGCGCAAAAAGAAATGCCGCCAAGGGTTGCTTGCCAACCGACTGGCGGCCTCGCCGGATCGCGAACGCGTGCGCCGGAGAACTATAAGAGCGCCCGCGCCCGGTTGACAAGACTCAAGCGGCGGGGTCCGCCCGAAGCAGGCGCTCGACCCGGGCAACGTCCGCCGGGGCGTCCACCCCCACGCTGTCGTATTCCACTCGAACCACCGCGATCGGGATGCCATGATCCAGGGCCCGCAGTTGCTCCAGCTTCTCGGCGGCCTCGAGGGGGGAAACGGCCAGACCCACCAGCCGGAGGAGGGTGTCCCGCCGGAACCCATAGATGCCGAGATGCTTGAGAAACGGAAACGCGCGCATTTGCTCCGGGGCCGGGCGGGCGGCGGCCTCGCGCAGATACGGAATGGTGCGGCGCGAAAAGTAGAGGGCATAGCCCGCGCGATTGACGACCACCTTTACCACGTTGGGGTTGTCGTACTCGGCGGGGTCCTTCAGGGGTGTGGCCGCGGTGGACATGGCCGCCTGGTCCAACGCCTCGGCGACGCGGTTAATGACGTTGGGGTCAATCAGCGGTTCATCGCCCTGGATATTGACCACCGCGTCGCACGCCAGCCCGCGGGCAACCTCCGCAATCCGGTCGGAGCCGCTGGGGTGGTCGGGGGAAGTCATTTCGACCCGGCAAAAGCCCCGCACGGCCTGCCGGATGCGGTCATCATCGGTAGCCACAATGACCTCGGCCAACGCAGCCGCCTTCCGGCATTGTTCGACGACTCGCTGGATGAGTGTTTTGCCGGCAATGAGAGCCAGTGGTTTGCCCGGAAACCGGGTGGAGCCGTACCGCGCCGGGATGATTCCAATTACACGCATGCGCCCTTTGTAGCGGACCCGCGGCGGAAATGAAGCCTGAAAAGAGTTCCCCTGGACACCGGGCTTACGACAGCTTCCGGGTGCGCAGCTCAATTTGCGCTTCGGGGCCAGGCGCCGGAGGCGGGGAGATCCCCCCGCCTTTCGGCGTGGCGCCATCGGCAGCGCGGGTGGGCGGGGGGGTGGGCTTGACAAACCCCCAATCGGTGGCCATCTGGTCGAGAGACACTCTCAGGATGCTCTGGAAATCGCGCCGGTCCCGCCGCAGAAACCAGAACAGCAGCGGCACCAGGGCCAGCAGCGTCCACAGCCAGAGCGTCGCCCTCCCCCACACCCCGAGCACGATCATTTCAAATGCGCAAAGCAGCCAGAACGCGATTTTGGCCTGTAACGACCAGCGCGGCCGCAGCCGGCAGCGGATCATCTGGCGGCCTTGCCCATGCTCCTCGATTACCGTGGCGATTTGCAGGCTGCACCAGCGGCTTCCGTACACCTCGACATCGTAATCGCTCCAACCGATGTCCGGCTTGTGCGGCCAGCCTTGGGCCGCCAAACGTTGCAGGAGGTCGGCCACCCAGGCCAGCCGGTCCACGCGCCGCTCCGTCCAATAACTGACTTCTTCCAAGGGCTGGCGGCTGTCTCGCAAGGCGATTGAATCCAGGCTCCGGCGCTCCGCGCGGGCCGGGGTATGCAGCAGCAGGCGGCCCCGGTAGCGGGCCCAGCCGCGGACGATGGGCTGGAGGAAAAACAGGCAGGCCACCAGGGGTCGCGACCACCAGTGCGCCTTGCCGGGAGGCAGCGAGGCCTGGGCGCCGGCCAGGCCGCAGAGCCCGAGCGACAACAACAGACTGGTCAAAGCTAGTGGAAAAACAAAATGGAAGGCGGCCGAAAGGACCCACAGCGGCAGCGTCACCAGCACGTGATATTCGAGCGTGGTGCAGAGCATCAGCGAGGGCGAGGGAGGGGCGACATAAATGGATTGAAAGCCGGCGCTGCCGAACAAGCCGCGATAGATGACGGGCGCGCGCAGTCGAAGTCCCAGGGGCGCCGTGGTGTAAATCCGGCCCCGCCAGATGCTTCCGCCCAGGACGTTGAAATACTCGGGGTGCTTCCGGATGAGCAGCGATTCGGCTTCGCCGTAGCCCCGTTGCTGCTTCAAATAAGCGCCGATGGTCGAGCGCCGGTAGTGCCAGACAAATCCCGCCGGACTAAATCCGATCCTGTGGCCGGCTTGCTGCAGCCGCCAGCAAATGTCCACATCGTCGCCGGCGGCGCGAAAGACGGGGTCGAACCCGCCGACCTGATCGAGGGCCCAACGATAAAATGCCATGTTGCAGCCGGGAATGTGTTCCGCCTCGCGGTCGTTGAGCATCACATGCGCCGGGCCGCCGGGCGAAGCCATTACCGCCGCCGCCACCGCCGAGTCCTCCGGTGGCAATAGGTTGGGGCCGCCCATCGCGGCGAAGTCGCTCCGCAACAGGTCGCCGACCAGGTAATACAGCCAGTCCCGGTCCGCTCGGCAATCCGCGTCGGTGAAGGCGACGATCTCTCCGGTCGCGGCCGCGATGCCGGTGTTCCGGGCGGCGGACAGGCCGAGATTCTGCTCGTGGCGCACGTAGCGAACCGAGGGGTAAGCCGCCGCGGCCTGGCCGCTGCCATCGGTCGAGCCGTCATCCACCAGGATCACCTCATAGTCCGGATAGTTCAGCCTTTGGAGTGATTCGAGGCAGGCCTTGAGCGTGCGCCCGCCATTGTAGCTTGCCACCACGACCGAAACGCGCGGGTACCGCGGGAGGGCGAAGCACGGGGCAAGGCGGAACTGGCGCTGGACGGCCGCAAAGGCGGGTTTGGCGCTCCGATCCGCGCGCGTGAGGCCCATGGCCCAATCGGTGATCGGCTGGCCGTTGCGGTGCCAGTCGTCGGTGAAGCTGAAGACCACGGCCCCCGCGGCGCCGGCCCGGTAAGCGTCTTCGAGCTGCCAAGCCAGCATCTCCGCCTGTCGCGCTTCCCCCTCGCGCAACGAATCAATGCCCAGCTCGCCCAGAAGCAGCGGTTTGGATTCCGCCAGCATTTGGAGTCGCGCCAGGTAGTTTCGGAAGGCTGGTTCGTGGTGCAGATACACGTTAAAGCAGACAAAATCCACGCTTTGGGGGCGGAGAAACTCCGTGGGTGGATAATTGCCGAAGGTGCAAAGGCATTCGGGGTCAATCCGCCTGGCCTCCAGGACCAACTCATCAATAAAATCCGCCACCGCTTCCCCCCCGCTCCAGCGAACCAAGTCGGGCGGAATCTCGTTGACCATGCTGAAGGCGAAAACGGCGGGATGCCGCGCGCAGGCCAGGACCGCCCGGCGAACGGCCTCGCGCGCCTGCTCGCGCGCCGCCGCCGTGTCGAGAAACGACAGGTGCTTGTTCCAGGGAATATCCACCAAGACCTTCAGGCCGTATTCGGCGGCCAGGTCGAGGAACCAGCGGCCCGGAACATGGTAGATGCGGACCACATTGGCGCCCAACTCGCGGATTTGGGCGAAATCGGCGGCGGTCTGCTCGGGAGAAGCAAAAGGCTGGCCCGCCGCATTGAGCGCGAACGGACCATACGACACGCCTTTGACGCAGAATTTTTCCTCGCCCAGGCGGAAAAACTTACCCTCCACTCGAACGCGTGAGAGGGGCGAACCCGCAACTGCCATTTGCATTGGACGCTGAGGCTGACGGTTTTAATCACGCAAGGTGCGCCGCAACAAGTCCATGGCCTGCTGGGCCGTCACCTGCTTGAACGTCTCCCGGTCGGTTGCGTTGCATTGGCGCTCGACCGTGGTTTCGCGCGGCGAAGCCACAGCGATAAACACGGTTCCAACGGGCTTGTCGGGCGTGCCGCCCGAGGGACCGGCAATGCCGGTGACGCCGATGCCATACTGCGCGCCGGTTGCCCGGCGCGCGCCCTCCGCCATCGCCCGCGCCACCGGTTCGCTCACCGCCCCGTGGGCGGCGAGCGTTTGGGCCGGCACGCCGAGGAACTGCTGTTTGGCGGCGTTGCTGTAAGTCACCAACCCGGCCAGGAACACTGCGGAGGCGCCCGGCACATTGGTCAGCCGATGGGCGATGCATCCGCCCGTGCAGGATTCCGCCACCGCCAGCGTTGCCTGGCGGGCCGTGAGCAAACGGATGATCACCTGCTCCAGCTCCTCATCCTCGGTTCCGTAGCAACTCCCCCCGAGGAGCTCCCGGACGACCTTTTCTGCTTCGGCCACCAGGCTTTCGCCCTGGGGGCCCCGCGCGGACAAGCGCACATCCACCTGGCCAGGCCGGGCGCAGTAGCCGAGGTCGAGCCCACTGGCCACCAGCCGAGTGAGGGCGGGCGCGATCCGTTCCTGGACCCAAGACTCTCCCAAGCCGGTGGTCCGCAACGTGTGGCAGGCGAAGCGCGCTTCGGGGGGCAGCAGGGTGCGGAGCAGCGGGACGACCTGGTTGGTGAACATCGGCCGCAGTTCGCGGGGCGGTCCCGGCAGCATGACCAGCCACGACCCTTCGCCGCCCGCGCGGTAAGGGTTGGGCTTGATTTCCAGCGCCAAGCCGGGAGCGGTGCCGAAAGCGTTGTGCAGCACCCGCGCCCCCTCCGGCACCATGGCCTGCACCCGGTTGGATTCCGGCATGGCACGCTGGCGGCTGGCAAAGTAGGCCTGAATGGCGGCCAGCACCTGCGGATCCTCGCGCAGGCTTCGGCCCAGCAGCCGCGCGATCAAGTCGCGCGTCAGATCATCCGAGGTTGGGCCCAAGCCCCCCGTGGTGATCACCAGGTCGGCCCGCCCGAGGGACTCGCGGACGGCCCCCTGAATGTCCGGCCCGGTGTCCGGGACGGCCACCTGGCGGGACACAACGCAGCCCAGCTCGGCCAGTTGCCGGCACAGCCATTGCTGGTTGGTGTTCAGCACCCGCCCCAGCAGCAGCTCGCTGCCCGTGTTGATGAGTTCCACGATCATAATCAAAATTACGGCCGCGCCGGTCGCCCCGGCCGGTGCCACTGCCCCTGTTGAAGGTGACACACCGGCCGAACCCACCGCTCCTGCGGCACGTCGCAGGCGGCCGGCTCAACGCTTCCGATTGTATCGCTCCTGGGCATATTTGCTAAGCGCAAGTTGACGGGTTTCCGCCTGGAATTGCGCGTCGGCCGGAAAAGGCGACCATCCTCCCCCGCCAAAGGCGGCGGCTTGAGCACAGACCGCCCGCTGCCATTCCCGGCGGGGTGGGGCCGCTGGCGGCGGTTGCACCGATCCCTGGATCAACAACCCTGTTCGGGTGCGTCGCTGGGCGGCGCCGGCAATTTTTCGGCCGCCACAGAGCAGATCAAATTGCTCATAACCGACGAAACACTGGCCGGGGGTGGCCTTGAGCGGCGCGGGAGCCAGGGTGGTGAGGATGCCCAAACTGGCGAAAGCCGCGCCGAGCCAGGCATGCACCTGCCGGTAGCTTTCCAACGCGGTCAACTGGTACCAAGGCGCGGAGGGCGGGAAGGCCAGGCTGTAGGTCCAATCGGCGTCGTGCGGCACAATCCCTCCGCCAGTGGGGCGCCGAACCAGTGGCCGCAAGGCCGTCAACCGCTCGACCTCGGCGTATCGCTGAAAGTAACCGAAAGAGGCGGCCGGCTCGGTCCAGCCATAGAAGCGCAGCACGGGGCGGTCCAGCCGGGCCATCGCCTCGAGCAGCCACTCGTCCACCGCCATGTTCCACGCCGGGTCCCCGGGACCCGAATCCAGCAAGTACCAGCCGTTCATGGCGCGGCGGCAGTCTTGGATTTGTCCGGGACACCCATCCTCGGGCAAAGCTCGCGAATCTCGCACCCCGCGCAGTCCGGGTTGCGGGCGAAACATCGGCGGCGGCCATGCCAGATCAACCAGTGGCTGAAGAGAGTCCACTGCGGCTGGGGAACAAGCCGCATGAGGTCCTGTTCGATCTTTTCGGCATCCCGCTCCCGGCTCAGCCCGAGCCGCAGCGAAAGGCGGGCGACATGGGTGTCCACCACGATTCCGTAATTGAGGTTGAACGCGTTGCCGAGAACGACGTTTGCTGTTTTTCGCCCCACCCCCCCAAGCTGCAGCAACTCCTCCATGGTCCGCGGCACCTCGGCCCCAAACTTTTCAACCAGCGTGCGGCAGCAAGCCTGAATGCTCCGCGCCTTGTTGCGAAAAAACCCCGTCGTCTTGATGTCCTGCTCCAACTCGGCGGGCGACACTTGGAGATAATCCCGGGCGGTACGGTATTTCTTAAACAGGGTCGCCGTGACCTGATTAACCCGCTTGTCCGTGCATTGGGCGGAGAGAATCGTGGCAATCAGCAACTCGAGCGGATTCGAGTGGTTCAGCTCGCAGTGGGCGTTGGGATAAGCCGATTTCAGCCCGGCAATGATCTTTCGGACACGGGCCGCTTTGGCGGTTTGGGTTTCACGAGGCATCGTTTTACGGGGCGAAGCTTAGGCTCGACTCGAAACCCCGGCAAGTTTCGCTTCCCAAGAACGGGGGCGTGGCGCCGCCAAAAGCCCGGGCTGGAAACTCCGCCTCAGCCGGAGGGCTGGCTGGCCTGGACGAAGGCAAGCCACCACGGCCAGACCACCAGCAGGACGAACACCAGCCCGCAGACAAGGTTCAAGCCCATGCGTTGGGCCGTTCGAGGGATGAGCCCCAGGAAGATGCCCAGGATCAGACCTCCGAGAAAGCCACCCAGGTGGGCGATAATATCCGTGCCGGGGGTCAACCCCATCAGAACAAACAACATCAGGCCCGCAACCAGGCCGATGACCGCCGTGCGGATTGGACGCGGTCCCAGACCGCCAAAAGCCAGGGATTGAGTCGCCAGCAGGCCCAGGGCCCCCATGACCATTCCGGACGCGCCCAGACTGTGATGCGGCATGCGCGACAGGACCACCGCCAGCACGTTGCCCCCCACGCCGGCCAGATAGGCGGCGAGCAGGCCGGCCCCGGTCCCCCAACCGCCCAGCGCCAGCCCCAGCAACACCAGTCCGATGGTGGCATTGGCGCCCAGATGCGCCACGTCCGCATGGAGCCACACTGCCGTAAACAGCCGCCACGGCTGCTGCCATACCAGCGCGCCATCCACCGCGCCCGCGCTCCTGACTTGCGGATACTCGCCACTGATCCAGAAGAAAAATCCCAGCAACAAGACCCAACCCAGCGCCGCCCAGTCAAAGACCAGTCCCGGACGGAACACCTCCCGCCGCCACAACCATCGCCGGTTCTCCGCCTGGTACAAGCGAATGGCCGCCACAGCCCGCTCGTAATCCTCCGGCGCAACGATCAAGCCCCAGCCCCCGCTCTCTTCCGCGTCATCAATCACCGACTCGATTTCCTGGCTGAGAAGCACCAGGCTCCAGTCCATCGCCTGGCGGCGTGAAGCAGCGGGGATGCGATGGGTGAAAGTTTGCACGGCGCTCAAGAAAACACTAACCTTCCGCGCGTTTGTTTGTCCATTAAAACCCTGGGTACCGATGCGCGTTCATGTGTTGCAGCACGTTCCTTTCGAGGGCCTTGGCAGCATTCAGGCGTGGTTGTCGCGCCGGGGCGCCATGGTGACGGCCACACGTTTTTTCGAATCGGACGCGCTGCCAGCGGTTTCGTCTTTGGAATTTGTAATTGCCTTGGGCGGGCCCATGAGCGTGAACGACGAGAAACGCCTCCCTTGGCTGGCTCGGGAAAAGCAGTTCCTGGCCGACGCCATCCGCTCGGGAACGCGCGTTCTGGGTATTTGTCTCGGGGCGCAACTGATGGCGAGCGCGCTCGGCGCTCGAGTTTATCCCGGACCCGAGAAGGAAATCGGCTGGTTTCCCGTCTTCGGAGAACGTCCCCCTGCGCCCGCATTCCGGTTCCCGGAATGCTTCCGGGCCTTCCATTGGCATGGCGAGACCTTTGACCTCCCGAGCGGGGCAAAGCTGTTGGCGGGCAACCGGGCGTGTCGTCACCAGGCGTTCCAGGTCGGCGAGCGGGCGATGGGGCTTCAGTTTCATCTGGAGACGACGCCGGCCGCCGTGGACGCGTTGATTGCGCATTGCGGACACGAGCTGGAGCCGCGGCGATTCGTCCAAACCCAGAAACAGCTCCGCGCTGCCTCCTCTGGCGATTATTCCACGCTCAATGCTTTGATGGAACAGGTGCTGGACTACCTCGCGCGCCCGAGCCATTAAGCCGGGGCGCCCCCGTGAGTTGCGACCCTTTGCTGGCGCCACGCGACTGCACCAATCGAGGGGCATGCTAACAGGAAAAAGCTGAGGACTGGCTGGTTTTTGCAGGCGCCCCAATCCCGCGTGCGCCTCGAGGGAGCGGGCCGAAGCGGGGGACCGCGGCGTTTCTTGACAATCGCGAGGGAGGTTTTCAGACTGTCGCAGTGAAATTGAAGTCCACGGGCGGCGCCTGGAGCCGGTGTCGCCGCCTCGCAATTGTTTGGGCCGCCGTCTTTTTGCTTGGGGATGGGGCCGGAGCGACCGCCGCGCCTGGGCTGACCACGCCCCGGGAGCATTTCGGTTTCAATCCGGGTGATGACCATCATCTGCCGAATTATCGCCAGCTCACCAACTACTGGCACCGGCTCGAGCGCGAATCTTCGAGCCTGAAGGTGGTTCCCATCGGCGTGACCGAGGAAGGCCGCCCGATGGTGATGGCGGTGGTAAGCTCGCCGGCGAACCTGCGCCGGGTGGAGGAGTACCGGGAGATCGCGCGCAGGCTGGCGCTGGCGGAGAACCTCTCCGACAACCAGGCGAAGGCGCTGGCCGGGAAAGGGCGGGTGGTGGTGTGGATTTCCGGTGGTTTGCACGCCACGGAGACGCTGGGCACAGTACAGTTGGTGGAGACGGTGTATCAGTTGATCAGCCGGAAGGACGCGGAGACCCGGCGGATTCTTGAAAGCGTGATTGTGCTCGCCGTGCCGGCCAACCCGGACGGCATGGATCTGGTTGGGGACTGGTACATGCGGGAGGCGGACCCCGCCAAGCGTTCGCTTACCAACCTGCCGCGCCTGTACCAAAAGTACGCCGGCCACGACAACAACCGCGACTTCTACGCCTTGACCCAGTCGGAGAGCAAGGCCATGAGCCGCGCGCTGTTCCGCGAGTGGTTTCCTCAGATCATCTACGACCATCATCAGAGCGGCCCGCCGGGGACGGTGATGTATGCCCCGCCCTTCCGCGACCCCTTCAACTACCGGATAGACCCGCGAGTGCAAAACGGCGTGGAGGTGCTGGGGGCGGCCATGATCCAGCGATTTCTGGCTGAAGGAAAGCCGGGTGTGACGGTTCGCTCCGGAGCCCGTTACTCGGCGTGGTGGAACGGCGGGTTGCGCTCGATTGGCTATTACCACAACGCGATCGGGCTGTTGACCGAAACGATCGGCGGGCCGAATCCGATTGAAATTCCGTTCCATCCCGCGTTACAGCTTCCGCGCGGCGACTGGCTCGCTCCAATCGAGCCCCAGCGGTGGCATTTCCGGCAATCGGTCGAATACGCGGTCACGGCCAACTACGCCGTTCTGGATTACGCTTCCCGGCATCGGGTGGAACTGCTCTGGAACCATTATGCGATGGGCCGGGATGCCATCGCGCGAGGCAGGCGGGATCACTGGACGCCCTCGCCCAGCCAGGTGGAGCGCGCGCAGGCGGAGATAAAGCAAGCCCAATCCCGGGCCGCGAAAACCGCCCGGCCCGCCGCCCCATCCTCATCAGCAAAGAAGGCGCCCCGGCCGGCGCCCCCGACCCCAAATGATTTCGTCCGCTTTTTCCGAGACCCGTCGCACCGGGACGCTCGCGGCTACCTCCTCGCGAGCGACCAAGCCGATTTCGGCACCGCGACCCGTTTTGTCAACATGCTTATCGAAAGCGGCGTGCGGGTTCTCCGCGCGACCAACGCGTTTGACTTTGAAAACCGCCCCTATCCTGCCGGCTCGTTTGTGGTGCCTTGTGACCAGGCCTACCGCGCCCATGTGCTCGACATGTTCGAGCCCCAGGATCACCCCCACGACCTGCAATATCCCGGCGGCCCGCCGATTCCGCCCTATGATCTGGCCGGCTGGACGCCGGCGATCCAGATGAATGTGAAGTTTGATCGTGTGTTCACGGGGTTGTCCGGTCCCTTTGAAATCTGCGAGGACGTCCAGCCGTTGCCGGTTGGGCGGATAGACGGCGCGGCGGGGGCGGAGGGTTTTCTACTGCGCGCGGATGCCAACGATGCGTTTCGGGCTGTAAACCGGCTGCAGGCCGCGGGTCATCCCCTCGGGCGACTCGCGGAGGCTGTCACCCTCGCCAGGGGCCGGTTCAACGCCGGCACTTTCCACCTGCCTCGCCGCCCGGACACTCTGCGCCTGCTGCAGTCTCTGGTGATCCACCTGCCGGTCACGTTCGTCGGCATCCAAGGCGCCCCGCCGGTTCCAGTGGTTCCGCTCAGGCCCGTGCGGGTGGGCTTGTGGGACCGTTACGGCGGCTCAATAGCCTCCGGTTGGACGCGCTGGGTGCTGGAGCAGTTTGAAATGCCCTTCGAAACAGTTTTTGCGCCGCGGTTGGACGCGGGCAATTTGCGTGACCAATTCGACGTTTTGGTGTTTGTCACCGGGGCCATCCCGGCTTTTCGGGGAGTGACGAACCGCCCGGCTGCATCGCTCGAGGAGAACGACGGGGCGGACCTCCAGCCCCCTGGCCCGTCGCAGACTCAAGCGCGCGCGCCGGCCCGCCCGCCCGCGCAGCTTCCCGCAGAGTGGCGGGACCGGTGGGGCAGCGTGACCCCCGACCGAACCATTCCGCAATTGCGGGCGTTCCTCGAGGCAGGAGGGACTGTGCTGACCATCGGCAGCTCGACGGACCTGGCCAGACACCTTGGCCTCCCACTAGCCAGTCATCTGGTCAGCACGAACGAGGACGGCCGGGAGGTCCCCTTGCCGCGCGAGAAGTTCTATATCCCCGGCTCGATTGTCCGTGTTCGTGTCAACGCCGAACATCCGCTGGCGTGGGGGGCGGAGGAAGAGGTGGACGTGATGTTCCACTCCAGCCCGGTGTTCCGGCTCGCCGCGGGGGCAGGCGCAGGCGACGGGGACGACGGCGGCGTTACGGCGGACATTACGCGCGTGGCGTGGTTTGATCAAACGGCGCCCCTGCGCAGCGGCTGGGCCTTGGGCCAGCAATACCTGCAAAACGGCATTGCCATCGCCGAGGTCCGGGTGGGGGCGGGGTGCCTGCTTCTTTTTGGACCGGAAATCGTGTTCCGCGCCCAGTCCCACGGCACATTCAAATTCCTCTTCAACGGCATTCTCAACGCCGGCGCCGTTTGGCCCAGGGGCGAGCCCCTCGCCGGCGAGTAGTTCCGGCTTAGAATTCGAACTGCGGGAGGCCGCGCGGAGCCACGCGGTTGGTCATGGCGGCATAGCGGCGCCACTCGACATGGTTGTCGAGAAAACAGACGTTGCCACCCGCCGGGACGCCCTTGTCCAGATGCGCGGTGCGGACCTTGGTGCCGCCGGCGCCCGCGATGTCCACGTAGCGGCGGGTGCCGGTGGCGCCCAGCACTGAAATGGTGGCGTCAACGATCATTTCGGTGTCCGAGACCGACAGGCTGCCCCGGCCGCGAGTGATGTGAGTGACCATGTTGCTGCCGCTGAGGGCGGGCACCTGGTTGATGCCGGGGGCATTGGGGAAGAGCCAGATATATCCCGTCACAACATAATCATTAAAGGCGTTCCAGGCATCCGGCGGCCCATTCTCTTTGTAAAGGTAATACTCGTTCGGGCAGTAAAAGATGTCGGGGCGTTTGACCTGTTCCAGCAGGTTGCTCGCTACCGGCCGCCACATGTCCCAGAACCAGACGCCATAGTTGCGCAAGTCCGGCAGCCGTTCGCGGTTGTCCTGGGCGTACATCAAAGTCGCCAGGCCAAGCTGCCGCAGATTGCTTTTGCAATTTGTGCGCCGGGCCTGCTCCTTGGCACGCGCCAGGGCGGGCAGGAGCATGGCGGCCAGGATGGCGATGATGGCAATCACCACCAGCAACTCGATCAATGTGAAAGCCCGCCCCCCATGCTCCCGCGCTTTTCCATGCCCACGCTGTTTCTTCCCGCCCAGCCGCCGGCCGGCGCTGATGGGAAAGAGAACCGCCGCCGCCCCGGGTGGGGCGAAATCAGGTTCCCAATCTTTCATCGTGTTACCCAGAGGCTTTGTGAGGTGGCACAGCGGAGCGCGAGTTGCGCGCGAGCCGGGCGCCGGCCCGCCGGCTCGGGATAAGACCCGGCCGGCGGACGGCAATTGAACCGCTTACTTCCACAGACGGAAGAACCGGGCGGACTCCGCCGCCGGGAGGCTGACCTGCCATTGGTTGCCAACCAGCACCGGAGCGTTGGTGAGTGTGACCCACCCGCCGGTCCCCAGAGCAGGCCGGGCCTGAACGGAGAAGCCAGCCGCCGCCACGGGCCAGCTCAGCACCAAGTTGGCGCCGGACACCGTGGCGCTGAGGGAAGCCGTTGGGCTCAACAACTGGTCGGCGCCCAGAAGCTGCGCCGCCTGGATTTCCTCCGGGCTCAGTTTGCCCTGGTAAATGCGAAACTCGTTGACGGAGCAATTGAGATAAGGGTCCGCGGGATACGGCGACCGGCCGATCCAGGCGAAGGAAGTGCCAACCTGGCTCAGGCGTCCGCCGACGTTGAAGTTGGAGCCGTGAAGCACGCCGTTGGTGTACATGGCCATCGTCCCGTTCCCGTAAATGCACGTCAGGTGAACGGTTTCGTTTTCCCACCTGGGAGCGATGGTGATGGTGGCGCCGCCGATGGGGAAGCCGGTGCTGAACCAATGGGCGGCCCCGGCGTTGACCGAGGGGGCGACGTAGAACTCGTTGGCCCGGTCGTCGCCAAAGTACCAAAGGCGCGCCCAGGTGGAGGCCGTGTTAAACGTGACCCAGGCATCCACCGTGACGTCGTCGTAGCTTTCAAGCATCCCCGCCGGCAGTTCGAGGTAAGTGCCGGGGTTGCCGTCCAGGACCAGGCTGCCGCCCGTGACCGTGGCGGAGCCCTGCAATATGCCATGAGCCGTTCCCACCGAGTCACTGGCATCGGTGTCAAAGCTGTAACGATGCGTCAGCGTCGCGCGGTTGGCGACCGTCACGGCGGCGCTGGAAGTCTTGCCGAGATAAGTCGCCGTCAGCGTCACCGTTCCCGGCCGATAAGTGCGCAACATGTTATTGGCCAGCACCTGGACAATGTTCGTGTCGCTGGAAGACAACGACAAGCCGGTCACCGCCGCGCTGTTGTTGGGCAACAGGTTGAAATTCGGCAGGTTGGCGTAATGGGCGAGAATCACGGGGGGCACGCGGCCCGAATAGGCCGGGTAAACGGCCGGCGCGACGGTAATGGATTGCAGGGCCCCCGGGTCCCGAACGGTCGAATTGGGACCGTTCTGGTGCGTCAGCGCAATTTCCGGCGGGGTGAGTGCGCCGCGGTAGATGCGGAATTCGTCAATCGAACCGGGCATGTAAGGGTCCACCGCCACGAACGAGCGGCCCAGCGCCGCCGCATTGGTGGACACCAGCGACAGTGCGGCGGTTGCGTCATACCGCGCGTACTCCAGCACGCCGTCGCGGTAGATGGCCAGCGTGGAGGACGGCGGGTCCACCACCACCGTCAGATGAACGCTTTGATTGGCCAGCGAACCGCGCCAGTCAATGGTCCGGCCGCCGGCAATGTTCTGGCTGATGCGATGCTGCGAGCCGTTGCCCGGACCGCGGGGGGCAAAATAGATTTCGCTGGAGCCGCCATCCATGCCAAAATCAAAGAGGCGGCACCAGGAGGGCACGTCGCCAAAATCCACCCACGCTTCGAAGGTCACCGCCGGGTTGGTCGCGATATTGATGACGTCGGCCGGCAGTTCGACACTGCTGCCATAATTGCCATCCAGCACCACCTTGCCGCCCGTGACGGTTGCGCTGCCCCCAAGGCTGCCGTGCGCGTTGCCCACCGAATCGCTGGCATCGCTGGTGAAGCTGTACCGGTGCGCCAGCACTGCGGGCACGGCCACCACCGTCAAGGTGTTGGTGGCGCTCAGGCCCCCGAACGAGGCGACCACCGTCGTGGTGCCGGGCGACACCGCCTTGACCAGCCCCGTCGCCGGGTTGACCGTCAGCACCGCCGGGTTGCCGGAGGTGAAGGTCGCCTCGCCGTACGCAACCAGGTCCACCCCGCTCACATTCGCAAAATTGCCCAGGAACCGTTGTTGGGAATTCTGGTTGACCACCAACGGATTGTCCGGACTGATCAACTGCACCGTCTGCAACGCGCCGGGGGAGGCCACGTAGTTGTTCGGGCCGGCCGCGTGGTTGATCGCGACACGGTCCGACCCGACCACGCCGCTGTAAATGCGAAACTCATCAATCGAACCCTCCAGCGTCGCATCCACGTCCCAGAGTGATTTTCCGATCAGGCACAAGGTGTCGTTCATCGCGCTGAGCGGTGGCACAATGCCGCCGTTGCCGTTGATGCCGGGATTCGAGGCCACCGCCGTGCCGTTGTAATACAGCATTTGGTTGCCCACCGGATCCACAATGAGGGTAACATGCACATTGGTCCGGCCGTTGAGACCGCCGGGGTTGTTGACATACACGTTGCCCGCGCTGGTGCTGAGGTTCAGGTTCTGCCAGTCGCCGCCCGCGTAATGGCAATAGTCAAGGCCGGTGAGCTGACCCCCGGTGCCGTTTTGTTCGCCAAAAGCGAACACTCGGGTCCACACCGGATTGTTGGGACCGAACGAGGCCCAAAACTCAATCGAGACCTGGGTCAGACCGGCAATGGCGCCCGAGGGCAGCGAGGCGAAACTGCCGAATCCGTCCAATTGCAGGCTCGATCCGTCCAGGTACGCCCCACCGTAAATCGAACCATTCCAAGCCGGCCCACCCACGGAATCGGTGAAATTGAGGCTGCCCATGACATCGTTGAAACTATAACGATGAATGAGCGTCTGGGCCGGGACCGACAGAGCCGCGCTTAGCATAACCAGGGCGGCGGCGCGCCATCTACGTTGCAGGGAGGTTCTTGTCGTCATACTCACTTTTGGGTTGAATTGTTTGTCCGACCGGTTCGGATGACCACTGCTGCCGGTTGCCTGGAAGGGCCCCCTGCAACGACGTCAGGATGGCAGCACTTCCAAGATGACGACCGGCTGCCGGGCTCCAAACCGGAATTCGCTGTCAGAGTAACACACCTGGCGCCCCTTGTCATCACCCAAAAACCACACCCAAAAACCGCCCGGGCGCCCCCTTCCCGCGTCTTCAGCCGCCGCATCCGCAAGCGGCTCCCCCGGCATGCGGGACCGGAGACCGCCCCGGCCGGCCTCGGGTCACCCCCTGCCTGCCCGCTCGAACCGGGCTCAAGCGGCGCGGCGGGAGACGGTTGCGGCGAGGGACACGATGAGCAAGCTCAGGCCCAAGGCGCAGACGGTCGCCGCGCCAATGGGCAGGTCCACCCGGGTCGTCACCAGCAGGCTGGCGATGCTGGCCGCGGTCGCGATGGCCCAGCCGACCACAAAACGCGCGACCAGCGAGTTGACCAGGAAGATGGCGCACACGGCCGGAATGACCAGGTACGAGAAAGTCAGGAGCACCCCGCCAATATGCACAAAGCTGGTCACCACCAGCCCGAAGAGGAGGTAAAAGAGGAAGTCCCACCAGCGAATGTTCAGGCCCGCCGCGGCGGCCATTGCCGGCTGGGTTGAAATGGCCAGGAACTTCTTGCGCAGCAAAAAGTGAATCACGCCAACCGTGAGGTAAAGAAAAAAAGTCTTGATAACCTCCGCCGGCGGCACGACCAGCAGCTCCCCCACCAGCGACCGCTGCAATTCCTCCTTGCCGCCCGCCGTGTGGCTGAGCACCAGCACGGCCGCGGCGGCGGCCACGACATAAAGGATGCCGATCAACGCTTCCTGCGGCACCTGCTCATGGCGGGTGCGGGTGAAGGTGAGAACCACCGCGCCCAGCAAGGTAAACCCGAGTGAAAAGGGGAAACTCTGCCAGTCATGGAGGTCATAGCCGACCAGCATGGCCACACACGTGCCCAGCGCGGCGGTTTGGGCCAGCGCCAGGTCCACAAAAATGACGCCCCGCTGGACAATATGCAGGCCGAGGTAAACCAGCAACCACGGCAGGAGGAGGCTGGCGATCAAGGGCCACTTTAACAAGACGAAGATTTCAGACATAAACGGAAAAAAGGGGAAGCCTGCGCGGGCCGTTCAACGGGCCAGCGCCTCGGCCAGCGCCCGCACCAGGCAGTCCATCAGCTCCACGTAACCGCCCTCCGTGCCTTTGATGCCGCCCGGAAACTGGGAAACCTCCACCACGGTCGCGCCAGTCCGGCCCGCCACGGCCTCCGCCGTCCGGCGGTCGAGGTAGCGGTCCACAATCACCACGTGAGCCCGTCGCTCTTTCATTTGGCTGATGACCTCGGCCAGGTGCGTTGGCGTCGGCGGGATGCCCGGCTTGGGCTCGAGAAACAAGTCAATCTTGAGCCCGAAACGGCGGGCGAAATAGGGCCAGGAATTGTGATAACTCACAACAGTCTGGCCCTTGAAGGGAGCCAGCGCCTGCTCCCAGCCGGCGAGTTTGGCGCTGATTTGCTCCACCCAATTGCTCACGTTCGCGTCATACCGCGCAGCGGCCTGCGGGTCCAATCGGGCAAACACGCGGCCGAGGTGCCGGGCCAGAATCTGCGCGTTCACCGGATCCACCAGAAAATGGGGATTGCCGGCCGCATGAATGTCTCCCTTGGCCCGATCCAGCTCGGTGGGGACCTCCAGCATCTCGATTCCCTGATTGGCCAGAACGTGGCCCGGGCCGTCGCCGGCAATCTTCCGGTTGCCGGCCCGCCCCAGCAGGGGCGGCAGCCACCCGCTCTCGAGCTCGGCCCCGCCCTCGATCAGCACATCCGCCTGGCGCAGCTTGACAATCATGCTGGGCTTCGGCTCGACAAAATGCGGGTCCTCCGTCGGGCGGGCCAGCGAAACCACCTCGACGTCCTCACCGCCAACCGCGCGGGCAATGGCCGCCAAATCCGGCGTCGTGGTCACGACATTGAGTTTCGCTTGGAGCGGCGTCGCCGTCAGCAAGCCCACCCCAACCATGAATTCCAATAGAATTGGGCTGAAACGACGCGCGGCGGTCCGGTCCCAATCCCAAGCCCGCCCTCGCCCTGAGGCGAGGGCGCGGATTCCGTCAAACCAGCAAGAGAAGCCAATCATAGAGCAAGGCCCTTTCAGAATTTGTGGGCTGCGTGGGCGCCCAGAAGGAATTCGAACTGAAGCCAGACCGAGTGATCCACGCCCTCGACGAGGCGGTCGTCGTAGTTGTATTGCAGGCGCACCTTCGAGAATTCGGTCGGGTACCATGTGAGGTTCGGCGAGAGCCGCCAGCGCTGCGCGCGCTGCGGGTCACGCCCCAGCAACCGGCCATCCAGCGCGAGCCCGCGCTGTTCGTAGTCCGCCGTGTCGCCCGTGACGTAATCAAAGCGCAAGCCCGCCACCCAGCCCTTTCGAAAACCATAAAGCAGTTGGGTATAAAAACCATAATCCGTGAGCGTTTCCCCTTCGAGCAGCGCCGGGGCGCCGGTTCGCAGGTCAACGATTTCGCCAGGGCCGGCCAACCCGTCCCCGTCTTCATCCCAATCAAACGTTCCGGCGTCATACCGCCGCAGCAGCGCCTCGGTTTGCAGACTCACGAACGGAAACCCGGCGTGATGCGACGCGGATTTCCATTTCCAAGTCAGGTCCACGCCGAAAATCTGGCTGGTGGTTTTTCCGCCGTCCTCGCCTCCGCGCGAGTTGGGGCCGAACGCGCCCGAAGCGCCCAGCAACAGCACCTGCGTGTCCGTCAGATCAAACGACACAGCGTACCGGCCGGAAAACAGGAGGTCGTCGAGGTGTTGGACGCCCCGATCGTTGTCCGCGTGCCGATAGGCAAAGGGGACCGTCTCGGAATCCTCATGGCCGTGGCTGTGGCCGCTGCTGCGAAAGCTTGAGGCGGTCTCTCCGTGGCTGTTCTGCAGGGAAAACATCAGCTCGGAGTAAAAGGGCGTGGGCAGGAGCCAGGCAAGACGGCCCCCCGGATTGCGCAAGCCG
>JARKQH010000044.1 GCA_029974925.1 Verrucomicrobiota bacterium | reverse complement strand
CCGGCGCGCGGTCTTGTTGGCGTGCAGCACGGCCAGGTCCCGGCTGACCACCACACAGGCGCTGCTCAACTCGCGCAGGATGTCCGCCAGCAGTTGGTGGTTGCCCGCCAGTTGGTCGTGGAGCCAGATGTTCCGAATGGCCAGCCCCAACTGCTCCAGCAGGTGGAAAATCAGCTCCAGCTCGGCGTTGACCAGCGGCTCGCCGGTCACCCGCCCGTCGAACACCGCCACCCCAATGACCGTCTCCCGGTCCAGCACCGGCACGGCAACCTGCACCCCGAGCAGTTCAAATTCCTTCTGCGCTTCAATATCGTGCCGCGCCTCCTCGCTCTGCCGCCGCAGAATCCGGCCCGTCCGCGAGACATGACCGCCGATGCCCGAGTCCAGGTTCAGCTCAAAATGCTGCAACAGCCCCGAGGCAATCCCCACCGCCGACGCCGCCCGCAACCGCCGGTTCTCCGGCCCTGACCCGGTTCCAAAGGCAGCCTGCGCCGGGCGCAGGAACACGGCCGCCCGGTTGACACTCAGAATTTCCCGCAGTTGCAGCAGAAACTGCTTCAACATGCCCTCGGCATTGAGGGAATGAGTGAGGATCGCGGAAAAATTGCGCAACACCGACAAGGTTTGCGGCGCGCCGAGGGCGGAAGCGGGCGCCGGCTCAGCCGGAACAGCCGCCGGCGGGACCGGCGGAACCGCCGGGACGGCGGACGAGGCCGCGGCCGCCGGCTGCCACAAACGCTCCAGCAGGGCGGTCAGCATCCGGGGCCGCACCGGTTTGGACAACACATGATCCACGCCCTGGAGATACGCTTCCTCCTCCCAATCCCAGTTCCTGGCCCCGGAGAACAGAATGATGGGAATATCGGGCGCGTGACGCCGGATTTTTTCCACCAACCAGATGCCCTGCACCCCGAGGGGGTCGAGGTCCAAAATACACGCGTCAGCCATGCCGTGCGCCAGCAGCGGCTCGGCTTCCTCCGCCGAAACCCGGTGCAGAATCCGGTACTGTTCGCGACTCAGCGCCGACCGGATCGCCTCGGGCAGTTCCGGGTGATTGGCGAGCACCAACAACGTTCTCATGTCACATCTCAGTCGCGGGGGTGCCTGGCACTGGCCGCCTTTTCCGCCCACAGTCTCCGCTCGCGAACCTCGCGATTCAGGCGTTTCAATTCCGGCCGCCGCCCGGTGATCGGCTGACCGGAAAAACCACTGCTGCCGGGCGCTGCCAACGCCACCCCATTCACTCACAGCTTCCCGCTCCGGTCAACCCAATCTTCAGTAAAGCAAATAACAATTTCCTTTCCGCCAAACAACTCCGGCGATTACCGACCCCCTACCGCAAAAATGCGGATGGCAGCCCGAAAAACACAACGGAGCAACCCCCCGCCGC
>JARKQH010000041.1 GCA_029974925.1 Verrucomicrobiota bacterium | reverse complement strand
GGGCATTCTGCGCAACCTCGAAAGCCAGTGGCACAAGATTTACATCGGCTGGCACGCCATTCTCGGCCAGCTCAAGGTCCGCCAGCGCGAAGGCGAATCCAAATCCGGCTTCTTCGGCAAGAAGGACAAATAGCGGCTGGCTTTGCCGGGCTTCGAGGTCCGCCGGATCGTCACAGGCTGTGGTTCTGAGCCCATCCGCTCGGCCAGGGGGGCGGCGTCTGCCTGACGCCATAAAGCCTTGAGCCCCACGCAGCCGCACGCCCTGCTCGAAACCCGCCCCGTCCGGAACCGCCGGCGGTGCCGCGCTTGACTCCCCGCGCGGGACTCTCTACACCCCTTGCGTGATCAACGAAGAGCAATTCCTGGATTTTGAATGTCCGGCCTGTGGGGATGCCGTTTCGTTTCCAGCCGAAAGCGCCGGGCGGGTCGAGGCCTGTCCGATGTGCAACGAAAGCCTCATCGTCCCCGCCGCCCCCGGCGCCTCCACCCGCGTCCCCCTCCCCATCGAAACCCCTCGACTGCGACTGCGCCGGCTCCAGCCGGCGGATTGGAAGGACTTGCTGGAATTGGTGTCCGACGAGGAGCTGTTCCGGTTCTCCGAAGGGGAGCCGTTGGACGAACCCGGCGTGCTGGCCTGGCTCGAACGCGATCCGCACGTCAGACTCACCACCCCCAACCAGCCGTTTTGCCTCGCCCTCGAACGGCTCGACGAGCCCAAGGTGATCGGTTACGCCACGCTCGAGTTCTCCGGCCCGGACCGCCGACAGGCCGCCTTTAATCTCCTGGTGGGGCGTCCCTTTCAGCGTCAGGGTTACGGGTTGGAGGCGGCGGACGCGTTGCTCGGCTTCTGCTTCCAAGGCATCCGTCTGCACCGGGTCTTCACCAGTTGCGACAGCCGCAACGCCGCCGCCCGGCATTTTCTCGAACGGCTTGGCCTGCGGCAGGAAGGCGAATTCATCGAGGACAAATTCGTCAAAGGCGAGTGGATCAATTCCGTCTGGTACGCCGCCCTCGCCCGAGAATACCAGGAAGGAGTTGAGGCTGCTGCTTCATGAAGCGGCAACGCGCAACGCCCTGTACGCCAAGGGCGCGCGATTGATGTTGGAAGCACACGGTTGGGCCGAGCGATGTCTGAAACCCTGGGGCTTGGCCAGCGCCAGGCAGGCGCCCAACGCCTTTACATTAACAGCTTCCTCCCCGGTCGAGCGAGGCACTACTTTATTCTTGTCAAACCTGGAGGGTACGGATACCCCGATCCCGTGTTGGTTCGGAGAACTCCTTGTATTGTCGCGTTGCTCGCGGGCCTTGTCGCATCGGCCTCCGGCCAAGGCAGCCTGTTCACCTATCAAGGCCGGTTGACGGATGCAGGCGCGCCGGCGGCGGGACAGTATGATTTGGAATTCCGGCTGTTCGACCAGGCGGCGGGAGGAACTCCGCAAGGGGGCTCCCTTGCGCGGACGGGAGTATGGGTGACCAACGGGCTTTTTTCCGTCGAGTTGGATTTTGGCAGTGAGCCCTTTGCAGTTGACACGCTGTGGCTCGAAATCGGCGTGCGCAAAACCGGCGCTGGGAGCGGCTTCGCCGTCCTGACACCGCGACAGCGGCTGACCACGGCTCCCTTTGCCATCCGGGCCGCGAGCGCGTCCAGCTACGCCGGGCCGGTGTCCGATCAGCAGCTATCCACCAATGTGGCTTTGCGCCACGCGGATCAACGCTTCTCAGGCAGCGTTCAGTTCTCCAACGCGGCCGGCGAGTTTTCCGGGAGTTTCGCCGGAGACGGCGCGGGGCTGAGCAACATCGCCGCCAGCGCCCTGTTGCTGCGGGATCTGAACACCAACGAGTTCGGGAGTGTCACCGGTGTTTTTGGCCTGAAACGAGGCGGGCGGTTGCCGCCCATGGATGGGTTGGCGCTGACCAACCTGCCGTCCGGCCGGGTTTATAACGCCAGGGTCTTTGGCGCGGCGGGAGACGGGGTTGCCGACGATACGGCGGCGCTGCAAGCCACCCTCGACGCCTGGTATGCCGGCGGCGGCGGCACCGTTTATATCCCGGCAGGTTTGTACCGGGTGACCGACACACTGCATATCCCGGCCAGCGCCTCCAATACCTGGCATGTCGTGCGGAAGTTCCGGCTGATGACCGATGGATTGGGCACGACGTGGATTGATGGGAGGGCCGTTTCAAACCGCTTTGTCATGCAGTTCT
>JARKQH010000018.1 GCA_029974925.1 Verrucomicrobiota bacterium | reverse complement strand
GCGCCATCAGGAACTCGGCGCCATGCTGGCCGACTTGCCACGCCAGTGCGACATCGGCGGCAAGAAGAACAGCAAAGGCCATGAAAACTACTGGCGCGGCTACAAGCTGCACTTGGATGTGGCCGACGGCCAGATTCCGGTCTCGGCGCTGCTGACCAGCGCCAGCGTGCACGACTCACAGGCGGCCATCCCGCTGATGACGATGACGACGAACCGGGTCCAATACCTCTACGACCTGATGGACTCGGCCTACGATGCCGATCCGATTCACGAGCACAGCCGGCAGTTGAACCACGCGCCGATCATCGCCGTGCACAGCCGGCGAGGGACGAAGAAGCCGTCGAAGATGCCGAAGGTATTTCCGCCGAAAGCAGCGCCGGAACTGACGTGGGCGCAGCAGCAGCGCTACAAGGAACGGACGATGAGCGAGCGTGTGAACGCTCGGCTGAAGGACGAGTTTGGAGCGGGCCATATCCGTGTGCGGGGGCCGGAGAAGGTGATGGCGCACCTGATGTTTGGGGTGCTGGCGCTGGCGGTGGACCAGTGGCTGAAGCTGGCAGCCAATCAGACCTGATACTCCTCGGAAAAAGAGCCTGAAAATCAGAGCCCCGCGGGCCGGGCAGGCGGAGCGGTGCCCAAAACGGGCCCTGTGGGGCGCATTGGCGGGCCCGGCGTGCGGCAAGTGGGCGAAAAAGATCTCCGAGGCGATCCAAACGCGCCAATGCACATCCGAAGGGGCCATGTCAAGGCGGCTTGCGTGGGGTTTTGCAAGTCGGTCTTCCCTTCGTACACTTTCTTTTCACAATTCCATCAGTCAGTTACAACAAACCGCTTCGAAAACCCGCTTGACCTCGCGGTCTCCTGCGTGCGGTATGGCATCTCCCTCTCTAGCTCGCATCGAATCCCGCTACGGCCCCACCCGCGCCCACCGCTGGGGCTACTCAGCCGCCTACAAACGCTTCCCCCAGGGCTGGGAACTCCGCTCCACCCAAATGGCCGAACTCCTGACCCATGACGCCCCCCGCCCCCAACTCGCCCCCCTCTACGCCCGCTTCGCCTACTGCTACCTCTTGTACTTCTACGTCGCCACCCTCCGCGCCCGCCATCTCAGATGGGCGCTCGATCTCCACGATTTCGATCGTGACCCCGCCATCCACTTCCTGTTCCGCTACCCCGCCTCCGAACGCGCCTACGCCCGTGTAGACGGACACGTCCAAAATGAACTCTCTCGCACCATCCGCAACTTCGAGAAAGCGCTACGCCGCCGCAAAAGTGAACACTACACCCCGCAACTCGTTGATTCCCCGTCCAACCCCGCCCACCGTCTCCAACCCGCCCGAAACAGCAAAACTGAACACTCCACCCTGCAACTCGTTGATTCCTCTTCGAGCCGCTCCATCACCCCCGCACACCCCACGACGGCCCCAGCCTCCGCCCCCTGCCCGTCTCCCCGGCCGCCCGTTCCCCCCGGCGC
>JARKQH010000463.1 GCA_029974925.1 Verrucomicrobiota bacterium | reverse complement strand
GAGTAAACCAGCCCGCCCAGCAGCACGGCACAAACTCCCAAGCCAAACGCCCCCGCAAAAACCGGCTTGGTCTCGAGCATGGACCAAAACCGACGCAGCCAAGGCACTTGGGCAAACCAATCCTCAACCGAGCTGTGCTCCAACCGGTGCTCGCCCGCCCGGATTCGAGCCATCACATTGCGTGAGAATTGGTTGAAGTATCCTGGGGGCGGTTGTTCGTAGCGCTTCAGCGCCAGCAGGCGCCTAAGCTGTTGAAAATCATCCTGTTGAGGAACCATAAGGCCTATTTCAAATAATCCGACAGCAGCGCTTGCAGTTGTTGCCGCGCGTAGAACAACCGCGACCGAACTGTTCCAATGTTGCAGTCCATGATTTCGGCGATTTCTTCGTGCGACAGGCCCTGCACGTCGTGCAGCGTCACAACCAATCTATGGGGTTCTGACAGCTTCTGCATGGCGGCGTTCAACTTTTCCTGCAGCTCGGCGAGGTTCACCTCGCGTCGAGGCGTTTTTTCCGAAATCAGCGCCACGAGGTCCGGGTCGTGCTCGGCATTGAAGTCCAGATCATCGAGGCTCATTTGGGCACGATGCCGCCGTTGCTTGAGAAAGTTGATCGTCTTGTTGACCGCAATGCGGTAAATCCACGTGTAAAAGCTGGAGCCCCCTTTGAAGGTGTTTAGCGCCTGGTAGGCCTTGATGAACGTTTCCTGCGCCAGATCGTTGGCATCCTCATGATTGGCCGTCATGTGATAGATCGTGGCATAAACCCGCTCCTGGTACCGCCGCACCAGCTCATCATAGGCCGCCAGTTCGCCCCCCAAGGCCCTTTTGAACAAGTCGGCTTCTTCCACCGGCGTCGGTTCGCTGGAGCTGGGCGTCGAAGCGGGGTTGGATTTGGGTGCCTTTCGACTGGCTGGCTCCGCCATAATCATGGGCTGTCGGCTGTTGCTGTGCCGAGCGACTCGGTCTGGCGCGCCAGATAGTCCGTCAAGCCCAGCAACCCGTCTCTTCCGGCTGAAGGCGGGAGCTTTAGGACCGCCGCCCGGGAAGCGCTCAGGTATTCGGCCATCACCTCAAGGGAGCCGGCCAGGGTCTTATACCGGGCCAGCAAGTCAGCCAGGGAGTCCATGGATGCCGGCTGCCACTGCTCAACCAGCCGCCGCAGTTGAATTCGGTCCTTGGCCGAAGCGCGTTCCCAAGCCAGCAGCAAAGGCAACGTCAGCTTTCCCTTCGCCAGGTCGGTGCCCAGGGATTTGCCTGCCACGGCTTCCGAGCCGAACAGGTCCACGCAATCGTCAAAAACCTGATAGGCCGTGCCAAATGCAAGGCCAAATTGCCTCAAATGCTGCCGCTGCGCTTGCGACGCCCGGCTCAGGTAGGCGCCCAGATCGCACGAAAGCGCGAACAATTCCGCCGTCTTCATCTCCAGCACTTTGAAGTAGTCGGCGCGAGTGAACGAGAAGTCTGCCGGCTGCCGCGTCTGGAGGATTTCCCCGGTGCAGACGGTGTTGGTCGCCGAAGCCACCGCCCGGCAGACTTCGGTGGTCGGAAACTCCGCTGCAAGGGTTAGCGCCCGGGCAAAAAGACAATCCCCAAACAAGACCGCAATATCGTTTCCCCACTGGGAGGCGAGCGTAAGCCGACCCCGCCGGATTTCGGCCTCGTCCATGATGTCGTCATGCACCAGCGTCGCCAGATGCACCATTTCGATGATGACGGCGGCCTTGAGATGGTCATCCTTGACGGTTCCGACGGCGGCCGCGGCAAGGGCAACCAATGCCGGCCGAAGCTGCTTGCCATGACCATTGAGCGCGTAGTCCGCGTACGGCGCAATCTCCGGATCGAAGCTCTTGACCTGCTGGGCCAAACGAACCGCCACCTCGTCGAGAAAAGGCTCGACGGGTTCGATGATCTGCTTCCATGAGACAGCCGGCGTCTGGCGCAAGTCGGTCTGCTGAGGTGCAGATGCAAGTCTGGAGTCCGCGGCAAACATCTGGCTAAGAATCTAAGATTGTGCGGCAACCAAGTCAAACCACTTATGTTTCCCTCTTATGTTTCCCGTTCTCCGGACTTTCCGGTTCCGCCAAAAAGGACTATCTTCACCCCGTGTTGACCTTTTCGCCATTAGCCGAGCTGCCCGCCCTCAACCAGGTCGCGGTTCCCGACTTGTGGCAGCAACAGGCGGTTGCCGCCTTGCGCGAGGGCAAGGATGTTGTGGTTCAGGCGCCTACCGGCGCAGGCAAGACCCTCATTTTCGAGCTTTGGTCCAACCAAGGCCGCAACCGCGGCCAAGCCATCTATACGGTGCCGACTCGCGCGCTGGCGAATGACAAACTGGCCGAATGGCGCGCGCGCGGCTGGGATGTGGGAATCGCCACGGGGGACCTGGCGGAGAATCTGGGAGCGCCGGTTCTGGTGGCGACGTTGGAAACGCAAAAGAACCGGCTGATCCAGGGCGACGGTCCCGCCCTGTTGGTGGTGGATGAGTATCAGATGATTAGCGATCTGGACCGCGGTCTGAACTACGAGCTGGCCATTGCCCTGGCGCCCCCAACCACCCAGTTGCTGCTCTTGAGTGGGAGTGTGGCCAATCCCAAAGACGTCGTGAAATGGCTCGAGCGCCTTGGCCGGAAGGCCGTGCTCATATATCACGAAAACCGTCCCGTCCCGCTTGAGGAGGTCCATGCTGCCAATCTCAGCTACCATGTCCCCTCGGACATCCGCGGCTATTGGCCCCGCCTGGTGGCCAAGGCGTTGGCCGAGGATTTGGGCCCCATTCTCATTTTTGCGCCACGCCGACAGGCTGCCGAGGCCATGGCCACCGAACTGGCCCGCCAACTGCCTACCCCCAATCCACTGGCCCTGACAACCGAACAAAAACTGATTGTGGGGGATGAATTGGCCAGGCTGCTCAAATGCCGGGTCGCCTATCATCACAGCGGCTTGAGTTACGGCGCCCGCGCCGGGGTCATCGAGCCCCTGGCCAAGGCGGGGCAGTTGCGGGTGGTGGTGGCCACGATGGGGCTGGCGGCCGGGATCAATTTCTCCCTCCGCAGCGTTGCTCTGGCCGCCGAATCGTACCGCCGTGATGAGGTCGAGCAACTGCTGCAGCCGAGCGAAATTCTTCAAATGTTTGGCCGGGCCGGACGCCGTGGGCTGGATGAGACGGGCTTTGTGCTGATCACCGCGAATGAGTTGCGGTTGTTGGACGCGCACGCCGGCCACCTGTCGCGAAGCGGGGCGGTGGACTGGGGCGCCCTTCTGGGCCTGATGGCCGCCGCCGCGCAGCGCGGGCAGGCGCCGTTCCCTGAAGCGGTGCGCGTGCAGGAACGTTTGTTCACCAGCAAACCAGTCTTTCTGGGGGTTGAAGAGTCCATGCGCCACCCGGACGTTCCATGCGGCCTCCATACCGACGCCGAGCGCGCGCGTCACGTTCGCCGTCGTGTTCGGGAAATGCTTAACAGTGCCGGCCAGTGGGAGCCGATGCCGGCTTTCCGCGAGGTGCCGGCCGGCGAAGTTCAGGCGGCTCTTTGGCCAAAAGACCTGTCGCGACCGGAGCCGGGCGGAGCAGGGGAGGGGCAGTCGCAGGTCGGGGGCAAGCCGATGTTTTGCAGCGTGTTGCGTATTCCCGCCGCCCTCGAAAAGGTTGGCATGGGCACCTTGACCGTGGTGGCCGAGGACAGTGAAGGAAAGGTTTACGGGCGCGCCCTGACTGTGGCGGACCGCTTGAATGGCGACCGGGTCATCATTGCAAAATGGGTGCGGCGGCTCACCAATTGGAATGGCAGACAGACTTCGTCCGCCGTGTGGGCCGAGAAGATCGCGCCTCTGGTCCAGCAGCGGCTCAAAGAGCAGGGCACGCCCCTCGTGCGGTTTGCCGATGCCGACCGCCGGATTCTCGCCCTGGTGAGTCTGGCCGAGGTCAAAATGCGGGTGCCGGTGGATCAGGCCGGCGTGGCTCTTTGGCGGCCGCCCGAGCGCGAGGTTCTGCCCTACGATTGCGCAAGATGCGGGCTGGTTGAAACCTGCAAACGGCTTCCCACAGCAACGGGCACCGCCCTGCTATGGCGCCGGCTCAAGCTGGTGGATGCGCACGGCGTGCCCACCTTGCGCGGCCGCCTCGTCAGCTTCTTCTCGCAGGGTGATGGCCTGGCAATCGCAGCGGCTCTCGAACATGAGGATTATCCCCTGGACGAGCTGATTTACGATCTGGCCAACCTCGATGCCGGGTTCCGCTTCTGCGGGGAGGAGAATCGCTGGGGCGGGCGGCTGGGCATTGTCTGTCATGAAACTTACGGCCTGCTCAGCATCCCGGGCTACCTCGAAAATGGGGTGCCGCCGCGTTACGGCGCCGGGGCGGAGCAAATTGTGGCTGCGGTTCACAAAGACCCGGCCAGCAAACACCGCTGGGTCAATGACCTCGTGGGTTTGGGAGACATTGACCGCGTCATCATCGAATGGCGCAGCCTGCTCCGCCAGATTGCTCATGCGCCAACGCTGGATTGGCCCCGCTGGCAGGCCCTGCAAGCCATGGCCAAAGGCATCCTCAATGAGACTGAGTCGCCCACCATGACCGACCTTCCGCCGCTTGCTTTTGACCAAACCCGGCGCGTGGACCACCGCCTCATTCTCCGGCGTCACTGACCGAGGCCGAACCTCTCACCCGCCCGGCCGTGGGGGCAGGCGGCGCTATGGGCGATGCTCCTGCCCGGATGGGCTACCTTCGACGGCGCAAGCACAGGCCGGCCGCAGCCAACGCAAGCAGGGCCAGCGACGAGGGCTCAGGAATGACCGGGACAAAATCCAGCCCGCGGAAACGCATGTTGGTGCCCGCGGTTGCAAGGGTGTTGGCAATTGAATTTGCGCCGGTATCAACGACCGAAATCAGCCGGGTCGCCGCACTCTCGGCCGTGGTGGCATAGATGATTGGATCGGCGGGGCCGAAATCCACCGCCAAGCCCCTGGCGCCGACCGTGCTGCCCGATCCAGTTCCCAGCGTGTAGGAAAGGGACCAAGTGGTGCCGTCAAACACCCATTTTTGAATCCCGCCCCCGTTTGAAATGGTCCGATCATCCGCCACATAAGCCACGTTCCCGGAGGGACTCAGCGCAAAGTCGGTGGTTGTCGCTCCGCTTCCCGTGGCAAACAGCAGTGTGGCCGGGCCGGGATCCGTTGGCAGTCCGGAGTAATAATACAGGCCGGGGCCGGTGCTGGCCGAGCCGGAATGCGAAAAGTAGAGGTTTCCATTGAAAATGTTGGCGCCTCGCAAGGTCACCAGTGTGTTTTGCAGCATC
>JARKQH010000425.1 GCA_029974925.1 Verrucomicrobiota bacterium | reverse complement strand
GAAGCGCGGGTCACCGGCCGGTCCCTCCGCCTCGCGGGCGACTGGCGGCGCGACACGACTTACTCCGTGACCCTCCTCCGCGGTTTTCCCGCCGACGAAGCGTTTCAATTGTCCGAGCCGGTCGCCTTGCGTGTCGAAGTGCCGCCCGTCGCTCCCCGCCTTTATTTCCCGGCGTTTATCACCGAGCAATACGCGGGCGGGGGACGGTCTTTTTCGCTTTTGGCAGTCAATGTGCCGAAGGTGCGGCTCCGGGCCAAACGGCTCGACCCGGAGACCTTCATTCACGCCCTGCGCGGTTACCAGGCCTACCACTCGTCCTTCACCTGGCCGGAGGGGTATCGGCGGCAGAATTATGAACTGGTTCCCGGCCGGACCGTTTTTTCGGCAGAACTCGAGGGCGCGAACCAGCCCGATGCCGCCTGCGAAATCAAACTGGATTGGGACCGGCTGCTGCAAGGGCGAAAGACCGGCGTGGTGTTCCTGGAGGCCGAACGGCTGTCGGAGGTCTGGCCGCCCGAGCCGCCGCTGGGCGCCCAGGCCATCATCCAACTCACCGACCTTGGCCTGGTGTGGAAGACCGGCGGAGAGGAAATCCAGGTGTTCGTGTTCTCCTGCCAGTCGGGCCGGCCGGTCCAAAACGCCCGCGTCCGGCTCTGTTCCGACGAGAATGAAAACCTGCGGGAGATGGTGACGGATGCCCGGGGCGTGGCGGTTCTGAAATCCCACGCCCAGGCTCGATGGCTGGCCGTGCAGCAGGGCGAGGATTTCCACGCCGTCGGCCTCGAGCAAAACGCCGTGCCGCTGTGGGCTTTCGAAGAAGCGCGCTGGCAGCCCGGCCAGCAAAGCGAGCAGCGGCGGGTGGCGTTCTTTTCCGACCGGGAAGTCTATCGGCCCGGCGAAACCGTCCATTTGAAAGCCATCGTTCGAGACCTCGAGGAAGCGGGCTTGCGCATCCCGGCGGGTGTCACCGGCGCCCTGGCCTGCGCCGACTCCCGTCGGCAAATCTTTTTCGAAACCAACATCCTGCTCAATGACCTGGGCGCCTGCGAGGCGGCCATTGTTCTGCCGTCGGGTCCGCGAGGCGAGTACCTCGCGACCCTCCGGCTCCCCGGCCGCGAACAGTTTCGCCCCTTTCAGGTGGCCGACTTCCAAACGCCCGCCTTCGAAATCGAGCTGGCCGGCCGGCCCGTTTGGCTGGCGGGAGAGAAGCCCAAGGTAACCGTCGCCGCCCGTTATTTTTTCGGCAAACCGCTGACCCGCGCCAAGGTGCGATGGTGGTTGAACGCCTCCGATGCCGGGTTCCAGCCGCCGGGCTTTGGGGCGTTTCAATTCGTCCGTTGCTGGCAGGAATCGCGCTGGGGTCGAGGGGCGGGCGGGTTCGCCGCCAATGGCGAGGGCGAGCTGCGGGACGGAAGCAACCTGGTGGTGGCGGCGGAAGTACCGCTGTCGCGCGAAGCGCCGCAACCGCGCGAGGCCACGTTCCTGGTCGAAATCACCGACCTGAACCAGCAGACTCTTTCACGCCTGACTCAATTCACCTGCCACAGCTCCGAATTCTATCTGGGCGTCCGCCGCTTTGACCGTGTGCTCGAGGCCGGCTCCCCCCTTCCCCTCGAGGTGGCCGCCGTGGCCGGGGACGGTTCACCCTGGACCAACCGGGTGGCCGCCCGCGTCACCTTGTATCGCGTGAAATGGGACTCGGTCAGAATGCAGGCGGCGGGGCGCACGGTGCGTTACCGCAGCGAACCGTCCCTCGAGAAAGTCGAGGAGCGGGCGGTGGAAGTGGCGCCGCCCTTCAAGCGCGATGACGCGAACGCCGCTTACGAAGGCTGCCCCCTCCCGGGCTGGGTCGCGCCCGGTGCGGGCGAGTATCTGCTCGAGGTCACCGCTCAGGATGGCGCCGGCAATCCGGTCGCCTGCTCGGTCGCTTTCGAGGTGACAGCCCCCGCGCGCCTCGCATGGAATTACCGCAATGAGGTGGAAATCAAGCTCGCGCCGGACAAGGCGGTTTACGCCCCGGGCGAAACCGCCACGGTGCTGGTCAAAACGCCGATCAGCGGCACGGCGTGGGTCACCGTCGAGCGCGACCATGTCCGGCGCTCGTTTGTGACTCAACTCGAAGGCAACGCCCCCGCGATTCGCGTGCCGCTCGAGGCGGCGGATGTCCCCAATGTGTTCGTTTCGGTCACCCTCTTGCGCGGCGGAGACGCCAGCTCCCGCCAGGCGCGCGCGCCGGAGTATCGGCTGGGCTTCTGCCAATTGCGGGTGGAGGACCCCGCCAGCCGGTTGCGCCTCGAACTCATCCCCTCGGCCGCCGATTACCGGCCCGGAGAGGCCGCCAGCGTGACCGTCCGGGTGGGCGACGCCGGCGGCGCGCCCGTCGCCGGCGCCGAAGTGGTGGTCTATGCGGTGGATGAAGGGGTGCTGGCGCTGACGGACTTTACGGCGCCGGATTTGCACGCGCTGCTGCTCGCTCCCGCCGCGTTGGAAGTGTCATCCGCCCTGAGCCTGCCCTTGCTGCTGCCGGAGGACCCCGAAGAGCGGACGTTCCATAACAAAGGCTACCTCGGCGGCGGCGGCGGCAAAGAACGCGCCCGGCGAAACTTCCTCGCCTGCGCGTTCTGGCTGGGGGACGCGCGCACCGGCCCGGACGGCCAGGCCACAGCCCGGTTCACGGTGCCCGACAGCCTCACCCGTTACCGGGTCATGGCGGTGGCCCACACGGCCCGCAGCCAGTTCGGCCAGGGAACCGCCGGTTTCACCGTCAGCAAACCGCTGATTCTCGAACCCTCCCTGCCCCAGTTTGGGCATGTGGGCGACCGCCTCCAGGGCCGCGCCCTGCTGCTGAACCAAACCGACGCCGCCCAAGCGGTGCGCGTTTCAATCGAACTCGACTCTCACGCCCGGGCCGCCGACCCCGCCGGCGCCACCGCCAGCATCTCCGTGCCCGCCCGCGGCTCGGCCGTGGTGGACCTTCCGCTCATTCTCATTGCTCCGGGGCCGGCCTCATGGACGTGGCGGGCGCGGGTCGAGGGAGCCGCAAACGAATTCTCCGATACGGTGATGAGCACCCTCCAGGTGCACAGCGCCGCTCCGCTGTTGCGCGAGGTGGCCAGCCTCCGGGGCGGCGGTCGGACCAATCTGCTGGCATCAATCAACCCGCAACTTCTGGCCGGCAGCGGCACGGTGACGGTTCACGTGGCCAACACCCGCCTGGTGACGTTGGGCGAAGCGGTCCGCCACTTGCTCCAATATCCCTATGGGTGCGCTGAACAAACCGCCTCCAGCCTGCTGCCCTGGGTCCTGGTGCATCGAACCCCGGCGCTGGCCGCCTTCACGGGCCGGGAGACGGGTGACGCGGCGGGGGCCGTCCGCGCAGGCATTGACCGGCTGCTGGCCATGCAAACCCCCGAAGGCGGCCTGGCCTACTGGCCGGGCGGGCGGGAACCCATGCTGTGGGCGAGCGCTTACGGCGCCCTCGTGCTGGGCCAGGCGCGGAAAGCGGGTGTGAATGTCCCCGAACAGGAGTTCCTCGGCCTGTTGAATTACCTGCGACAGTCGCTGCTGCAGGGCGGTCCGCACGACCCCGGCACGCGGCTCCTCGCCTTGTGCGCTCTGGCTCTCGGGGGCAAGCCCTTGCCCGCCCTCCACACCCGCCTGGCGGAGACGGTCGAAAAACTGTCGTCGGAAGACCGGGCGCTGCTAGCCCTGGCAATGGCATGGGGCGAATCGCAATCCGCCCAGGCTCACGCCCTCCTCCAAGCCAGGGGCGGGCAGGGACCCTCTGCCAGTCCTTTTGCCTCGCCCGTCCGCGAAAAGGCCATCCGGCTGCTCGCCTGGCAGGCGTGCGCGCCCGGTAGCTCGGAGGCCGAGGCCCTTTATCAGAGCCTGGAAAAAGACCGCCGGAGCGGTCATTGGAGCACCACCCAGGGCGACGCCTGGACTTTGCTTGCCCTGTGGCATTACCTCGCCGCGGATGGCGATGGCGGGGCCGTCACCGGCTCTTTGGATTGGGGTGGCGACGAGCAACGCTTCGAGCTGCCATCCGGCCACAACATCTCCACCCATGTCTTCCTCCTTTCCTCGAATCGGGCGGACCAGCCCCTCTGGCTCCGGACCGCGGCCAGCCCCCCTCCCTACATCCAGGTTCGGGTCGAGGCCCGCCTTCCGGGCGCGCTGGTCGCCCGCCAGAACCACGGGCTGGGCATCGAACGCAAATATGCCCGGCTCGGGGACGACAACCTGCCGTTGCCTTTCGAAAAGGCGCGGGTGGGCGACCGGGTCCTGGTTACCTTGCGGCTTTCGGCGCCGGAGGCTGCCGAGTACGTGGCGGTCGAGGACCCCTTGCCCGGCGTGCTCGAGGCTCTGAACCCGGAATTCAAGACCCAACAAACCGCCGCGTTGAGCCGCCAGCTCCCCTGGACGGACGCCGACGATGCGGACGAGTGGTGGAGTGATTTTCGTGAAATCCGCGCCGACCGCGTCCTGTTTTTCTGCGACCGGGTTCCCGCGGGCCATTACCTCATCCGGTATGTCGCGCGGGTACGGGCGGCGGGCACAGTCATCGCCCCGGCCGCCAAGGTTGAAGAGATGTACCGTCCCGAGCGGTTCGGCTTGAGCGACACGCAGACCGTCTCCACCAGCGGGGATTGAAGCCATGTTCCGATTCCGCCTGTTTGCCGCCAACCCTCGCCGCCGGCTGCTGCTCAAGGCCGGCGCGGCGATGGCGTTGAGCACCGCGGCGCTGGCTGTTGGCGCCTGGTACGCGCTCCGGTGGGTGCCGCTGCCGCGGGCGCTGTGGGTGCCGCCTGCCGCTCAAGTCGAGATGGTGGACCGCAACGGAGCCCCGTTGCGAATCGCGCGGTCGGAAGGCGGCACGTTTGCCCGCCCGGCGGGTTACGCCGACGTGCCCCAGGCCCTTATCCACGCCACGCTGGCCGCCGAAGACCGCCGTTTTTGGTCGCACGGCGGGGTGGACTGGCGTGCGTCCCTGCGCGCCGGGCTGCAATTCCTGCGACATCGCCGGGTGGTGTCGGGCGGCTCCACCATTACCCAGCAGCTCATCAAACTGGCCGAACCCCGGCCGAGAACGCTTCGCACCAAAGTCATTGAAGCCGTGCAGGCCCTCCGGCTCGAGCAGGTTTGGGACAAACAGCACATCCTGCTCGAGTATCTCAACCGCCTGGATTATGGCCGGCTGAACACAGGTTGCGCGGCGGCGGCGCAAGCCTGCTTTGGCAAACCCCTGCGGGATTTGAGTGTGGCGGAATGCGCCCTGCTGGCCGGGCTGCCGCAGGGGCCGACCCGCCTCGACCCGCGCCTGCATCCCGGGCGGGCGCTCCACCGCCAGCGGTGGATTCTGGCCCGAATGCTCGAGTGCGGTTTTCTTTCGCGCGCCGAATTCGAGCGCGCGGCCGCCGAACCCATCGCGCTGGCCCCGCCGGGCCGCGCCTTTCGCGCGCCGCACTTCGTGGATTTGCTTTTGAGCGAAACGCGGACCCAGCCGCCGGCCGCCGGCGGGCGCGTGGTGACCTCGCTCGATCTGGAACTGAATCAGTTTATTCAAGGGGTCGTGCGCCGGCAATTGGCGCGCCTGGCTGAGGAGAATGTTCAACACGCCGCGGTGGTGGTCATTGAGAACCGGTCGGGCGAAGTGCTGGCCCTGGTGGGCTCCGCGGATTATTTCTCCCCGCGCCAGGGTCAGGTTAACGGCGCGTGGGCGCCCCGCTCCGCCGGCTCCACGTTCAAACCCTTCACCTATCTCATCGCCTTCGAGCAAGGCGCCACGCCCGCGTCAATCGTGCCCGACCTCCCCACGGAATTTGCCACCGCCACCGGCGTGTTCGCGCCGCTCAACTATGACCAGCGTTTTCACGGGCCCATGCGCTACCGGCTGGCGCTGGGCAATTCGCTGAATGTTTCGGCCGTCAAGGTGCTCGCGTCCCTCGGCGGGCCGGCGGTGCTGAAAGCGCGCCTGACGGATTGCGGACTGACAACGCTGACGCGGCCTGCCGAGGAGTACGGACTGGGGCTCACCCTCGGCAATGCCGAAGCGCGGCTGCTCGAACTGGCCAACGCCTATGCCTGCCTCGCCCGCCTCGGCCAATATCAGCCTTTTGCCTTGCTGCGGGCCCCGGCGGTTCCCGGTCGCCCCGCCGCCGCAGCCAAGCCACCCCCGCTCCGCGTCTTTGATCCCGCCGCCGCGTTTCTTCTGGCCGACATTCTCAGCGATAATGCCGCCCGGACCTTGGCTTTCGGGCCGGAATCGGCCCTGCGCTTTGATTTTCCCGTGGCCTGCAAGACGGGCACCAGCTCGGGTTTCCGGGACAACTGGGCCTTCGGCTACACGCCGGAGTTCACCGTGGGGGTGTGGGCGGGCAACTTCGACGGCTCCCCCATGCGCGGCGTGTCGGGCGTGACCGGCGCGGCGCCCATTCTGCATGAGGTGTTCGAACACCTCCATCAGCGCCACGGAACGACCTGGTATCCCACGCCCGAAACAGTCGTTGAAGCGCCCATCCATCCCCTCACCGGCAAACGCCTGGCTTCGGCGCCCAGCCCCGGCCGGCCGCGCCTGGTTGAAAAATTTCACGCCGCTCACTTGCCGCCGTTCGAAGCCCCCGGGGATTATGACTCCCAAGGGCGGGTCCGGTTGCCTGCGGAATACGCACCCTGGCTGGGCACCGGGGACAATTGGCTGGGCGACACCGCTGTGGCTGACTCAAACAGCTCCTCCCCGCGCATTCTGTTCCCCCCGCCCGGCACGGTGATTCATCTGGACCCGGACCTGCCCGACGCGGGGCGCCGGCTGCCGTTGCGCGCGGCGGGGGCGGGCCGGCCGGATTGGCGGAGTGAAACGCTCGCGTTCGAACAGGCCGCCGGCCGGGTGTATGCCTTGCTCGTGCAAGGCACCCATCGGTTGCAGCTCCACGACCCCGCCACCGGCGCGCGAGCTGAAACCTGGTTCGAGGTCCGTGCGAAGTAGGCGGGCGGCGCCCGGATGGACGCGCTCCTCAGCTTGAAGAAATCTTACGTTCGCGGAGGGTCCTCACCGCGCTCGGCAAACCAGAAGCGGAGGAAAACCAAGTCCGCGGCAAAGGGCCACCCAGTCAGCCTGTTGGGGAGGCCGGGGGGCTAACTCCGGGGCATCTGGCTGCGCGCCAGCATTTTCATCATCCATGCATCAGCCTCCTCGTGAGTTTTGAAACGATAGACCCCTTTGGGCGCCCAACGGTGCTTGAAGGCGCGATGCAAATCCACCGCCAGCGACTGCAGCTTCATGCCGGCGTCGAAACCCGCCGGAACCTGCCGCCGCCGGCCGACCGTCTTGTCAATCCTCTCCTCATCGTTGACGGGTGGCGAATTCATATCCTCATCATCCTAATTCATTTAGGGAGGGTTGCGCAATCGGTTTTGGCGCGCCCTCAACCCTCCCGCAGCAACTCGAGCATCTTCCGGTCGAGCTTGTGTCCGCGAAAATCCTCGTAGGCGACGTCCGACCGCTGGCTGTCGAGCACGCCAAAGCTGCCGCGGAAATTCCACAACGCCCACCCCCAGCCCGCTTCCTTCCACAGGTCCAGACAGTCGCGCATCCACCGCAGGGCGACGGCGTGCGGCGTTTTGTTGAACACCCCCCATTCGCCCACGTGGACCCCGACCCCCTTCTTTTCGAGCTCTTTCCACGGCTGAATGCGCTTCCGGCGCAACGCTTCCTTGTCGGGAAGGTCGGCCCCGGGCCGCGTGTCGGGCCAGGTTGGCTCGGGCCATTTGTCCGAGCCGCTGGCCCAGCTCGCGCGGTAGTGGGTCAGTTGGAAGGGATCATAACCGCGCGTGCTTTGGGCGATGCCCAGCTCCACCAGCTCATGAACCGGGTCGCGGCCCCACCGCAGGCCGTCCGCGATGATCAGGCGTTGCGGGTCCTCGGCGCGGATGGCTTCCACCAGCCGCCGCACCACCCGCGCGTAGGTCGCGGCCTTGATGTCCGCCGGCTCGTTCAACAGGTCAAAACTCACCCGCTCGTTGCCGATGCCGCGATAGCGTTTGGCGAAATGCGCCCAATGAAAGGCGGCGGCCTCGAGCGCCTTGTCGTCCGTCCACAGGTCCAGCGGTTCCTTGGGCGGATTCACACAGTAACCCGGAGCGCGGTGAAGATTCAGGTTGATGTGGACGTGGTATTGCGCTCCCCACTCGACGGCCTGGTCAATGTGCTTGAGCTGGTCCTCCCGCAGCTTCAGCCAGTCGCCCGGCTCGACCCAGCATTGATACGACATCGGCAACCGCGCGAAATCAAATCCCCACTCCCGCATCAGGGCGAAATCCTGCTCCTCAAATGGCGGGTTGTTCTCCCCCCGCTTGACGAACTTCTCGAGCAGGTTGAATCCCCGCCAGCGCGGCAGCCGGCGCGCGGTCGGAGGCTCGGCGGCGGGCGCGGGCCAGGTCAATCCGGTTGCGGCGAGGCACGCGGCCGCGCCCGTCTTTTGGATGAAGTCTCGACGATTCAGTTGCATAAATCAGGTCATTTGCGGTCCAGCGAGCGGGTGATCAGGCTCGCCCCGGTGCCGCGGCGCGAGCGCCGCAGCCACCACAGAGCTATCAGCAGAACAGCCGTCAACAAGATCAAGGCCGGGATCAACAGCCGGGCGGCCGTGCGACTGCCCCCGCCGGGCGCCGCCACCGCCACCGCCGGCCCCACTTGGGCCGCTTCCGGCGGGCCGGCCTCCGTCACGGTCGCGGCCGTGGGTGCCGGGGTTTCCGCCGGCGCGGCGGCCGGCGACGGCGGCACGGTTGGCGCAACCGGCGCCGGAGACGGAGCGGCCGGAGGTGGCGCCGTAACCGGCTTTGCTTCAGGCACGGGAACCGGTACCGGGACGGGAGCCGGAGCCGCCGCTGGCGCTTCAGCCGGGGGCGGCGTCGCCGGGGCCGGTGTTGGCGCGGGTTGGGCGGGGGTGGAACTCACTGCCGGCGACGGAGCGGGCGCCGGCACGGCACCGGGCTGAGCCGTGGCTGGCGCCGCCGTGGGAGACGGCGTTTCGGGAGCCGGTTTGACTGCCGGGTCCGTCACTGGCTGAGCCGGCGCCTCGCTCGGGACCAGGGTCGTCGCGGGGGCTGGCGTCGTTGGGGGGGGCGGTGTCGTCGTGTCCTGGACCGGCGGTTTCTTGCCAGTGACGATGAGGGGGGGCCCGACCACGACCGGCTTGGGCGGTTCCGCCTTGGGCGGCTCGGCGCTGACGGTCTTGGCTGGCTTGGGCGCGGGCAGCGACGGAATCTCAACGGGCCAGGGCGCCGGGCTGGCCGAGCCAAAAACAATCTTCCCTTGCCGGGCCCGCAACACGGTCACAAAGGGCTTTCGCTCCTTCTGCTGCACCTCGCGCCAGGCCGCATAGACGTCGTTGATCTTCTGATCGAACGGGGTCCCCGCCATGGCCTCCTGGCCCGACGTAAACAGAATCACCGTGATCAATTCCGAAGCCTGAATCACCTGTTCCAGCCCGGGGCGCACCAGCTCGAAACGGGCGCCACCCCGATGCTTTTGGCTTTTCAGAAAACCCACAATTTCGCGGGTAACCTCGCCGCTGGTGACCGACGACCAGTGTTGCAGCGGCAGCCGCCCCGTCTCCAGGGTCTCATTGAAGGTCCATACCCCCACGGTATCGCCGTCCCGAAGCTGGCCCCGAAACCCGCCCCCCAGCAGCGCCGCCACAGCCTCGAGGGTGGCAGGCAGCCGCCGTTGCATGGCGTTCGACGTCTCAAACACCAGCAGATAACGATTCGAGCTTCGGGCTGCGCCGAAGCCGTGCGACGCCCCCAACAGCAGCAACAGCATCAACACCTTCAGCCCCCGGAGGGCAATTCCACCTCGCCAGCCAAACCGCGTGTCACGCGGATGGCCAGCCCTCTCCAGGGCGCTGCGTTTTGAACTCATCTTGAGTGCCTCGAACCGCTGGTCTTGGTTCCGGCGCGCCGCGGCCGCGGAAATCTCGCGCCGCTCCGCCCCAGCCTTTCCCAGCCGCAATGATGTTTAACCCCGTTCGAGGCTTCCGCCAAGGCATTTCCGTCCCCCGGCTGAACCCGGCTCCGTGCGCGCAACCGGCTGGCGCGTCGCAAATGCTTTGGGCTCATGCCTTCCCCCAGGCCGGCGGCCTTGTGAACAACCCCTGTTCAGGCCACAGGCCAAGGCAAGTGCGGGTCCAGGCGATTTTACGCTTGACACCAGGGCCTGCCCGGTTGTTTACTGGGGCAGATCAGCCCCGTGAGCCGGTTAATCACTTGAACAACCCCGGCGATTGCAGCGTGGCCCACCAACGTAAAAAGGCGCTTATGAAAACCCAAGGCTCGCATCTTTCGAATCAGGCTGGACGGACTGGGCGCGGCCCCCTGTTGACCGTGATGATCCTGGCGTTGCTGGCGCACCGGGGCACTGGCGAGGGGGCCGTTTACCGCGTGAAACCCGATGGCAATGACGTCAACAATGGTTCCAGTTGGGCGCTGGCGAAGCGAACCGTCCGCAACGCGCTGGCCGCCAGCGCGGCGGGCGATGAGGTGTGGGTGGCCCGCGGCACCTACGCGGAGTGCGTCGTGATTCCGCCCGGCGTCAGCCTCTACGGTGGATTCGCCGGTGACGAAACGGCGCTGACGCAACGCAATTGGACGACGAATCTCTCCATCCTCAATGCGCATGGCACGAACGGTCCGATGGTCACCATCACCAATGCCGGCCCGGATACGCGCGTGGATGGGATGGTGATCACCGGCGGGACCACGTTCTACGGCGGCGGCATCTCGACGGTCGGCGCGGGACCGGTCATTGCCAACAACAACATCCGGTTCAACAGCGCGGCCGCCGCCGGCGCGGGCATTTGCGTCTGGGGCTTCAAAGTGGTGAGCGTCATCAGCAATCTCACCCACCATCCCATCATTACCAACAACCTCATCGTTTACAACAGCGGCTACGCCACCGATGCCAGCGGGGGGGGCATCGCCGTGGTGGGCGCCTCCCCGCTCATCGCGCACAACTTGATCGCCCGCAACTCGGCCGGCCGAAACGGCGGCGGCATTCTCGTGCACTGCCGGAAGATCAGCGATCCGGGCGGCGAGCTCCTCCTGCATTCGCGGCCGTGGATTGCGAACAACCTCATCGTGGCCAACACCGCCGCCCGCACGGAGGGCAGTTTCGGAATGGGCGGCGGGATTTACGCCTCCAACTCGGATCCCGATGGCCAGCCGGTCCCGGGGGCCGCGTGCGCGCCGCTCATTTTCAACAACGTGGTGGCCGCCAACGGCGCGATGCATGGCGCCGGCCTGGCGCTGTGCGACCTGATCATCCATCCCGAAGCGGGCCGGGTCCTGAACAACACCATCGTCGCCAACAACGGCGACGGGCTGCTGTGGAGCAACACCCGGCCGACCAACTGCAACAACCTCATCGCGTTTAACCTGGCGGGCCTGAACCAGGCGGACCTCGCGGCAGTTCTCGCCCACAACAACGTTTATGGAAACGTGGCGCAGGGGCAAACCCTGGATTACGTCGGCCTGGCCAACCCCACCGGCACCAACGGCAATATTTCCAGCGAGCCCCAATTCGCCAATTTCGCCATCGGCGATTTCCATTTGCAGCCGGGTTCGCCCTGTGTGAATGCCGGACTGAACGCCGCCGTGGTTTCCGGCTGGCCGGACATCGAGGGCGAGAATCGAATCCAGGGCGGCACGGTGGACATTGGCGCCGACGAGTCCAGCGGCGTGACGTGGAATCTCCCGGCGCCGGTGATTCGCGTCCGCCCCGGGGGCGATGATGCAAACGACGGGCTCACCTGGGCCGGCGCGAAACGCACGGTGCAAGGGGCGATTGACGCGCTGGCGGCAAACCTGGTGACCGGCGGAGAGGTGTGGGTGGCGGAAGGGACTTACACCGGTCGAGTCACGGTGCCGCCGTTTGTGCATCTCTACGGCGGGTTCGCCGGAAACGAGGCGGTTCGCGCCGCCCGCGACCCCGCGGCCCATCCCACCATTCTCGACGGCGGCGGGATTCCCACCGTGGTGCTCTTTCAGCACGGCGGGTACCAGGTCGCTGCCCTGGACGGCTTCACGGTGCAGCGCGGCGGCCTTTACACCGCGGGCAGTCTCAACCCCCCGCCCGCGCCCGCGGAGCATCCGCACGGATTCGGCGGCGGCATCTGCTGTCAGGTCAGCTCGCCGGTCATTGCCAACAACCTGATCCGCTCCAACTCCCTGGGCAACCCGGTGGTGTCCGGAGATTCCCGCGGCGCGGGCATCTATTGTTACCTGGGCCATGCCCGGATCACCGGCAACACCATCACCCAAAATGAAAACCTCGACACCTGGACCGGCTACGGCGGCGGCATCGCCTGCCAGTTCTCATGGCCGGACATTCTGGGCAACGTCATTTCCGAGAACCGGGCGGAACAGGGAGCGGCCATCCACGCGATGTACTACTCGCGGCCCCGCATCAAGAACAACACCATCCGGCGCAATGGCATGTATGACGCCCCGATCACCTATTGGGGCGCGGCGCACGGCGCCATCACGCTGAACTCGTGTTCTTACGTGGTGCTCGACAGCAACCTGATTCAGGAAAACGTGGCGGACACCGGGGCGGGCATTTACCTGTTCAGCGCTTTCGACGGGGGAGTGATCCAAAACAACCTGGTGATCAGCAACACCGGCAGCTCCCTCATGCCCCTGGGCGCCGGGATCAATTGTTCGGTCATCAACAGCGCCACCGCCCCCCTGGTGGTCGCCAACAACACCGTGGTTGGCAACCGCGCCACCGGCTCGTTCACCGAATACGGCGGCGGCCTCTACATCGCCAACACCAGTTCAATGAGCAACGCCCTGGTCATCGCCAACAACGTCATCGTTTCCAATTCCTCGGGCATCTGCCTGTACCAGGGAGCCGCCACCCAAACGCTCCGCCACAACTGCCTGTTCGGCAACGCAAGCTATGACTACGGCGCGGTGAGCGGTTCGCTCAACCCCGGCCCCTCCGATCTCCATCGCGACCCACGGTTCGTCAATGCCGCGGCGGGGGATTTCCACCTCGCGGCCAGCTCCCCCTGCATTGACGCCGGCACCCCCGCTGACGCCCCCTCGGCGGATTATGACGGCAGGGCCCGGCCGGTGGATGGCAACGGCGACGGCATCGCCGCCTTCGACATTGGCGCCTACGAATTTATTCCCTCGCGACCGCAAATCATTGTCAACGATGGCGTCCTCGGGTACCGCTCGAACCGGTTCGAGTTCAACTGTTCAGGCTCTTCCGGCCAGGTTGTCATCGTGCAAGGCTCGGCCGACCTGTTGAACTGGACCTCCCTGGCCACCAACACGCTCGGCAGCGGCCCCCTTTATTTCTGCGACACCAATGCCGCCCAATTTCCCCAGCGGTTCTACCGCCTGTACGCGCCTTGAACCCCGTCCCGGGCCGCACCCAACCTGACCGCGGCGGGAATCCGCCCCTCGCCTTTCTCCATCGTTTGGGGCCCCGGGCGGCGCCCGGCTAGGTCCGCCTGCGGAGCCGGCTGGCGCCGCTCCGTTTAAGCCACGCCACGTAGTCGGTGTAGAGCCGGGTTGAATCCGGGTGCCCGGCGAAGGCGCGGGTCCCGGGCCGATTCATCAGACCTTGGTACTGGTAAATCAGAATCTTGTCCACGTAGGGGGAAACTGCTTCGAGTTGCGCCTGGACGCGTTCGAACGGAGCGGGGATCAGCGGACTGGTCTGCCGGTTGGGCGGGCCCTCCCAGGCGAAGGTCTCGACATCCGCCCACAACGCCCGCTGCGGAACGCGGTCATGCGCCTGACGAAGGCGGGCAAAACACTCGGCGCTCCGGGCCGCATCCATCCGCAGGCAGCCCACCTCGTCCTGGTAGGCAATGACGTCCACGTCCAGCATTTCCAACTGCCGCACAAACCGGTCATCGGCCACGGCCTGATGCGTTCCATACGGGGCGGTAAGGGTCCGGGCCTTGGGGGTGAGCCGTCGCGCCTCCGCGCTGCACTGGTTCACATGCCGGATGAACGATTCGGTAAAGTAGGGCGTGAGACAGGCTTCGTTTGGCCAATACCAGCCGTAAAAGCTCCGGTGCCGGCTGTACCGCGCCGCGATTTCCTCCATCATCTGGAACCGGCAGGCCATCCGGCTGGCATCCAGCAGCGCCCGCTCGTCCCACTCGGCGTACCAATCGCTGCTGAGAAAAAACTTCACCCCATACTTGTCGCCGCCTTTGAGCAGCGCCTCAATCGGGTCCGGGCAAGCCATCTCCAGCTTCGGGAGCAACGGGGTGTCATAGAAGGCCTTGCCTCCCTTGGCAATGGCGAGCAGCACCAGGTATTCAAACCCAAGCTCCGCCACGTCTTTGACCGCCTGCTGCCATTGCTCCGCGGTAAAGCCCAGGCAGGCATCGTTCCAATACGCATGACGGCGGTCGTCCCACCATATGCTGATCCAGCTCCCGCGGATGGGCTGGACGCCGCCGGCTGCCGCCGCCGGACCTGACACCGTGCGGCACCCCGGTCCCAACATCGCCAGGGCGGCGCCGGCGCCCAGGCGGCCAAGAAACAAACGACGATTCATATCCGTTCAATCCACCGTAATTCCCGGGCCGGCGCAATGCCCAAATCACTCGTCCAAATCACTCGTCTCCGGCGGTTTCGAGAAGCTCGGCCCAGAGCGGCTGCCCGCCAACACCGTTGCACATGATGACCAGGCCCGTCCCGCGCCGGGGATCAAATTCGCAGTAGCAACGAAAGCCGGTCCCGTTCGAGCCGCTGTGGAAGACCTGCCGGCCGGCGATTCGCCCCGCCGCTCATGGCTCACCCTTCGGCGACCAGAGCTTCGGATACGGGCCGCGCGAAACCCGCTCGACCACCGGCGCATCGGTCAGTTTATAGGGCAGGCTCGACACGTAGCCGGCAATGCCCTGCGCAATATCCCCCACTTCCACCAAAAACGCATCCGGCATCTTGCCCGGCAGGCGCCCTTCGTACGCCTCCCCCGCCGGCCGCATCAAAACGTGATACCACATCACGTCGCGCCACGCCGGGTCGTCGGTGAACGCGTACCACGCCCGGACAATCTGCACCTTCGCTTCTCCGCTGATCCGGGCGCGGAACACGGTGCTGTTGCCCTCACGCCGGTGGGACACCTCCGTGATTTGCGTGACCGGCCGCCCGTCAAAGATGTGGGCCACCCACATCAGAAAATCCATGTATTGAATCTCGGAAAAATTGGAGTGGTGGTAGTTGGGAATGAGCTCGAGGGTCATCGGCCGGCGCAACCGCTCCTGCAGGAGGTTGACGTTGAACATGCGATACCCGTCCTCGTTGGTTGCGCCCAGGTAAAAGACCGGCCCCTCGACCTGGTCCTGGAAAAACGCGTGATGAAAGGACAGGTGCGGTTCGATCCGATCCGTCCGATACACCCCTTCGTTCCCCATGATGATCACCGACGCCACCCGCGGGTCCATCGCCGCCGCCACCGTCGCGCTCCGGCCCCGTTTGGAATGCCCGCCCACCACAGCCCGCAGGGTGTCCAAGCCGAGAAACTGCTGCAGCGCGTTCATCGCTTGGATGTACACCACGGCGAGCTGGCAGTTCATGTTGTAGTAATTGGTGCCGGTTTCCCGCGCCAGTTTGGCCAGAATGCCAATGTCCTGCTCGATGTCGCTGCCGTCCGCATAACTTCCGGGATTGCTCAGCACCAGGGTCGGGTACCCCGTCCGCGTCGCAATCGGCTCGCCGTATTTTGCCACGTGAATGGGATAATAATCCCGCCCCGGCGAACCGATGATGACCACTTTGCCTTTCCGCTCCGGCGCCTGGTTCAGCGCCGGGTCCGCGGGCATCAGAATCGTGCACGGATGCCCCCACTTCCTGCCCGCCAGCTCCTGCGACCAGAAATGCGCCGTGACTTTGCGCAGTTTCCGGGCGGGATCGGTGTCGCTGGTCACCACCTCGTCCTTCAGCACCTTGAATTCAAGGGGAACGCAGTGTTGCCGAACGACCGGCCACAATTCCCGCGGTTTGGCTACGTGGCGCGAGGCTTCTTCGAAGTTGAACGGCGGGTCGGCCGGCCCTTCCGCGCCCGAAACACACCCTGCGCCCACCGCCAGGGCGGCCGCCCACAGCAGGGGGGCCCGGGCAAACCGCTGTCGGTTCGGCCTCCTCATGGCTTGCGGTCCGGGGTGTCTCCCGGCAGCGGGGTCCGGGGCGTGAGGGCTTTGAGCCATTCGTTCCAGCGGGTCCGGTCGCTGCCGAATTGCTCGCCGGTGAACTCCTCCAGCAAACGCCCAATCTGGCGGTCGCCGTCCGCATCCTCCAGCCGGCCCAGACAATTCACCACCGCCCCCAGGACTCCCTGTCCGCCAATCTTCAGGCAGGCCCGGGCCGCCTCCACCCGGACGCCCGTCGCATACAACAAATCATCCAGCCACGGCAGCACAAACGGATGCCCGATCGCCAGCGCCCGGTTCACCAACCCCGCCCGCGCTTCCTCGCTGCCGGCCGCGTCGAGCTGCTGCCGGAAGGCCGCGACCTGAGTCCGCACCTCGGGCGGCGGCGGCGTGAACCACCACGCCTGTCGCAGCGACGAAGCCCGGGCATTCCGGTCGGCCCAGGAATGCGACTCCAGGTAGTCCGGGCCGGTCAGCGAACCTTCGCCTCCGTCCCCGATGCTCAGCAACAGCATCGGGCCCGGCGTCTGGCCAAAGTACAGCCGCTTGTTGTTTGCCCGCTCGTTTCGCGTCGGGTCAAAATCCACCCATCCGTGGCCCGGCAGGCAGGCCTGCGGAAACCGGTGAAACACGCGGTCCAGGTGAAACACCTCGCCGGCCCGCCCGACGATGCCGCCCACGTAGCGCGCCGGAATGCCGTTCTTGCGGCTCAGCGCGATGAAGCAATACGTGTATTCGCTGCAGCTTCCCTTCCCGCTCGCCAGCACCTCGGGCGCCGGCTGCCACTTGCCATCCCGGTCGTAGCTCAAGCGATCCATGATCAGGCCAAACACGCCATCCAGCACCTCGACCGCGTTCGACCTGCCGCGCGCCGCCTCCGCGGCCGCCGCCGCCACGACCGGGTCGTTCAACTGCAGGGGCCGGCCGTCGCGCAGGTTCAGCTCCCGCTCCGCATCAGACAGCCCGCATCCGTTGCCCTCCACCGCCGCCTTGACGTCCCATTGGAACCGCCGCGTCGTGGCCCACGCCGCCCAGCGGCCCACCAGGTTCGCCCCCGGCGCCAGCTCCGCCCGCTCGTAAACCAGCACCGGACAGCCCCAGCGGTCGGTCGCGGATTTCGGATGGCCTTCCACCTCCAGCTCGTGGATGTCCTGATGCGGCAGGTCCACCGGAGCGTGCATCTGAATCCGCGCCGACTTGAGGGGCGGCCCGGCGCGATGAATAATCCGCGTCACCAGCACCACCGTCGCCTTGACTTCCGAACCGGGAACCACTGTGGCGGTTGGCGACCGGGCTGGCGCAGGGGGTTGCGCGGCGTCCGCGCTGCCTGCCTCCACCCCCGTCAGGCGCACCAATGCCAGCAATAAGACCCATTTCCAAAAGCGGTTCATACCCGTCTGCCAACTGGATAACAACCTCCTGCTGCTCGCTGTGGGGAACGTCCGGCGAGCTGCGCCGCGGGCGCATGGTAAAGCCGTCACGATCCCTTGGATAAATCAGCTTCTTTCGAAGTCAAGGGGATTCACCTCTCAATTTGTCTCCCGGGGGGGGAGCGCTTTGGCCACACCGGGCACACGGCCAATCAACGTGTTGCACCCCATGAAACCCTGGCTCGCCGGTCCGGCCCGCTCGCCCTAATCCAGGCCCGCGGGGTCCACGTTCACCGCCAGCGTCACTTCTTCCGGCAAGGCGAGCGTCCGCAGAATGTCCGCCAGCCGCAGGCTCAAGGCGCTCATGCGCGGCGTCCGCAGCATGATTTGATACCGGTAAAAGGTCTCGGCGCGCGGCAGCGGCGACGGAGCCGGGCCCACCACAATCAGGCCCTCAAAGTCCGCCAGCCGTTGGTTCAGCTCCCGCTTCAGGTGTTCAGCCGAGAATCGCACCTTGTCCTCGTTGCGTCCCTTGAGCGTGAGCATGGCGACGCGGCTGAAGGGCGGATAGCTCAACGGCTTGCGCATCTCCAGCTCCTGCTCGTAAAAGCCGACATAATCGTGCCGGCGCGCGAACTGGATGGCCGGGTGAGACGGCGTGAAGGTCTGGACAACCACCTCGCCCTCGACATCCCCCCGGCCGGCGCGGCCCGCCACCTGCGTCAGCAACTGGAAGGTGCGCTCGCCGGCGCGAAAATCCGGCTGGTGCAAAGTCAAGTCGGCATAAATGATGCCCACCAGGGTCACATTCGGAAAATGCAGCCCCTTGGCAATCATTTGCGTGCCCAAAAGGATGTCAATCTTCCCGGCCCGGAAGTCGCTGAAAATCCGGCGGTAATCCCCCTTCCGTTTGAGCGCATCGGAATCCATGCGCACGACGCGGGCGTGGGGAAACAGTTTGTGGAGGGTGTCCTCGACCTTCTGCGTGCCCAGGCCGGCGTAACGAATGTCCGGGTTGCGGCACGCGTCATTCGGGCAGAGGGCGGGCACGGGGGCGGTGTGGCCGCAGAGATGGCAGGCCAGTTTCTGCTCCTGCCGGTGATAGGTCAGCGACAGACTGCAATTGGGGCAGCCGGCGACATACCCGCAGCGGGGGCATTCCAGCGAGGTCGAGTACCCGCGGCGGTTGAGGAACAGAATCACCTGCTCCTTGCGTACGAGCCGCCGGGCAATGCCTTCGTGGAGCTGGGGCGAAAAGATCGGCACCATCTTCCCTTTGCGCACCGTCTGGCGCATGTCCACCACCCGCACGACGGGCATCTTCTTGTCATCCGCCCGCTCGAGCAGCTCCAGCAGCGTGAACTTGCCCCGCCGGCAGTTGTAATAGCTCTCCAGGGACGGCGTCGCCGAGCCGAGGACCACTGTCGCCCCTTCCATCTGCCCGCGCATGACGGCCACATCCCGCGCGTGATACCGCGGCGCTTCCTCCTGCTTGTAGGTGTGCTCGTGCTCCTCGTCCACGATGATCAACCCCAGCGGCTCGACCGGCGCGAAAATCGCCGAGCGCGCGCCAATCACAATCCGGGCGCGGCCCTGCCGGATTTTGTGCCATTCGTCGTGGCGCTCGCCGCTGGATAAATGGCTGTGCAAGACCGCCACCAGCGTCTGGAGGCGGCCCGAGCTAAAGCGGGCTTTGAACCGCTCAACCGTCTGCGGCGTGAGCGAGATTTCAGGCACCAGCACGATGGCGCCTTTGCCCTGCTCCAAGGCGTGCGCCAGCGCCTGCAAATACACCTCGGTTTTGCCGCTGCCGGTCACGCCGTGCAGGAGGAAGACTTTCCCCCCCGGCCCGCGCCCGGCGGCGGCCCCGGCGGCCGCCGTCCCCGGGACACTCTGCGGCGGGGCCGGACCGCCAGGCGATTGGTCCATCGCAGCGGTAATGGCCGCAAGCGCCCGGGCCTGAGCCGGGTTCAACGGCAGGGGTTGGGTGGGGAGGATGTGCTCGCGGGCGTAGGGGTCCCGCTCGGACACCTCGGCCGAAATGGCCACCAACCCCTTGTCCTCAAGCCGCCGCACCGTGGCAGCCGTCGTTTGGGCCCGCTCCAGCAATTCGGTCAACGGCAGCTCGCGCCGGCTCCGCAGCAGGTCATAGACCTCCTGTTGCCTTTTGGGCAGCCGGGGCGTCTCGCCATGCCCCGGCAGCACGCGCACGAACAGGCGCTCCCGCCACCCCGGCTTCTCCTGCCGCACCGCCTCCGGCAGCACGGATTTCAAGGCCACTTCCGGCGCGCAACAGTAGTAGTCCGCAATCCACCGCGCCAGGCGCAGGACCTTGGGGGTGACAAGCGTCTGGCTCCCCAACACCTTCAGAATCGGTTTCAGATTGGGACGGTCGGACTCCTCGGCAACGGCAGTAACGCAACCCAGCACCTTGCGCGGCCCAAACGGAACCTGCACGCGGCTGCCCACGTCCACCCGGCCCGCCAGTTCGGGCGGAATGAAATAATCGAACTCCTTGCGGAGCGCGATTTCGAGTGTGACGCGGGCGATCATGGGCGTCCGTTCGCGCGCCGGGGCGCGCACCGGCCAGCCGGGCGGGTGGAGGCCGCGCGGCCCGGCGCGGCCCGGTTCAAGCGAACCAGTCCGGCTCGTTGCCCGGCTTCCACTTGATGTTGCACCCGATGCTCGGTTTTTGGTGAGGTGAAACCGGCCGTCCCGCCAGCACCGCGTCAATCGCGGCGCGGAGGTCCTTCCCCGTTACCGGAATGCCGTTTCCGGGCCGGCTGTCGTCAAATTGCCCCCGATACACTAGCCGCTGCCCGGCATCGAACAGGTAGAAATCCGGCGTGCAGGCCGCCCGGTAGGCTTTGGCAACTTCCTGGGTCTCGTCATACAGGTACGGAAAGGTGTACCCCGCCGCCCTGGCCTCCTCGGCCATCCGCGCCGGGCTGTCGGCCGGGTAATGCTTCGCGTCATTCGAGTTGATCCCCACCACCTTCACGCCCCGGGAGGCGTAATCCCGCGCCAGTTGCGCCAGACCGTCCCGAATATGCTTCACGTAAGGACAGTGATTGCACATGAAGACCACCACCAAGGCCGGCGCCCCGCGGAAATCCGACAGCGCCACCCGCCGCCCGCCCGGGTCCGGCAACTGGAAATCCGGCGCTGGGGTTCCCAAAGCCAGCATCGTTGAATTGACCGCAACCATATCTCAAATGTGTCGCCCGCTCCCCGGATTGTCTAATTCAAAAGCTGCCGGGTGCGGCCGAAGGGGTGCCGCCGTGGCGTGAGGGCTGCCGGCCCGGACGTCCCGCCGGGGGGCGGCCCTTGGCGCAACGGTTGTTTGACTATCCCGGCGCGAGCAAGGGGATGACCCGCCGCCCGTGGCGCCGGTACCGCCGAAAGTGACTGTTCAGCGTGAAAACCTGGCAGGCCGGGTGCAGTTCCGAAAGCCTCACCAGAGAGGCGTCGGCCAGCGACATCGGGACGTCCTGGTAGCGTCGCATCAGGGCCTCCACGGCCCCCGCCTCCGTCTTCAACGTCAGGGCGACCTCAATCACCCCCTCCTGGACTTTCCTTAACAACTCGGCCGGCGAACCCCCATGGCGCTGGATGAGATAACAGGCCTCCGTCAGCACCGGCTCGCAGGTCAACAACGGCGGCGCAAGCGCTCCCATCCGGACCTTCGCCCAATCATGATACTGGTCGTTGCGATTCAACACCGCCACCAGCGGCCCCGTGTCCAGCAGAGTGCGCGTCATTGCCCGAATCCGTCCAGGTGCCTCGGGTTGGTCGAAAGGTCCCGCGGACCGCGGACCGTTCCGCAAAGGTCCTCCATCAGTTCCAGGCACGAGGGCTTGGCCGATTGACTCCGCTGCTCCTCCAGCGCCTGGCGGATCAACGACGACTTCGACCGCCGCAGCCGCCGCGATTGGCGGGTCAGCCAGGCCGCCAACGGCCCCGGCACCTTCACCGTAATCGTTTTCATGCCGTGCAGGGTAATACCAAGGTGACAGGATGGCAATACCCGTAAGCCGGGCGCCCGGCGGACGCCGCCACCCCCTTCGGGCGGCCGCCCCGCTCCCGCCACCCCCTCGCGCCACCCTTGTCTCCGACCCCGCCCACGGCTACGTTGGCCGCGTGAAAACTCCGGCCGCGACGTGGCTCTGGCTCCCCCTCGTTCAGGTGTGGCTTTCCGCCTTCGCCCTGGCGGCTCCCGCCCCCGGGCCGGTCTTCAAAGAGCATTCGGCCTTCTTTCCCCCCGAACGCCTCACCCGCATTCGCCAGAACCTGGCGCGCCATCCCGAAGGCGAACGGTTGCGCCGCCAAGCGCTCGAACGCGCCGCCTGGTGGCTGGAACAATCCGATGACACGCTCTGGAGCCTCATGTTCGGCCCTTCGATCAGCCGTTCGTGGATGGTGTGGTCCAACGGGGACTGCCCGAGCTGCAAGCGCGGCGTCCCCATGTACACCTGGGAAATCAACGCGCGGCAGCACCCTTGGAAGGTGCGGTGCCCCCACTGCCGCGAGTTCTTCCCCAAGAATGACTTTGGCGCCTACTATCGCTCAGGCCTGAATCGCGAGGGCCTGTTCGACCCCGCCCGGGGGCCGACCGCACCCTCCTTTTCAACGCCGAACATCCCGGCCCGAACGATCCTCTCCGAGGTTTTGGCGTGGATGACGGCGAGGGGTATGTCGCCGGCGACCGCCGCTGGCGTTTCATCGGCGCCTACCTTGTTTATGGCCAGTTCAAGCAACTCATCCGCGACGGCATCCAGGCCCTGGCCACCGCCTGGGTGCTGACCGGCGACCCCGCCTGCGCCCGCAAGGCCGGCATCCTCCTGGACCGCGTGGCCGATGTGTATCCGTCCTTCGATTACGCGGCGCAAGGCTACGTCTATGAGCGCCGCCAGCCCGCCGGATACGTTTCGGTCTGGCACGACGCGTGCGAAGAAACGCGCGAAATGGTGCTGGCCTACGACCAGGTCTTCGAAGGCATTCGCCACGACCCCGCCCTGCCGGCGTTTCTCTCCGCCAAAGCCACCGCTCACGGCCTGGCCAATCCCAAAACCTCCTTCACCGACATCCAGCGCAATATCGAAGACCGCATCCTGCGGGATGCCCTTCAAAGCCCGGCCAAAATGCACAGCAACTTTCCTCGCCGCGAAATCGCCTACACCATCATCCACTGCGTGCTCGGCTGGCCCGGCAACCGCACCGAAGTCGAAAATGACCTCGAGCGTTTTGTCCGCCCGGCGACCGCCGTGGACGGCGTGACCGGCGAGAAGGGCCTGGCCGGTTACGCGGCCTACACCATCAGCGGCCTGGCCTCCTTGCTGGCCCGATTGGCAGACTCCGACCCCCAATTCCTCGGCCGGTTGTTCGAGCGCGTGCCCACCTTGCGCCAAACCTGGCGGTTCCATATTGACACCCTCTGCCTCGACCAATTCTACCCCAACTCCGGCGACTGCGGCGCGTTCGCTCAGCCGGCGCCGCGGTGTGTGGGCGCGTCCTTCACCCGCCTGGACCAGCCCCGGCTCGAGCCCTCGCTGTTCACCTTCTTCTGGCAGCTCTACCAAACGACCGGCGACCCCGCCTACGTCCAGATTCTCCACCGGGAAAATGGGGACACGCTCGAGGGCCTGCCCCACGATCTGATGGCGCCCGACCCTGAAGCCCTGCGTCGCGGCGTCGCCGAGGTGATTGCCAGACAGGGGCCGCGGCCCGAACTGTCGAGCGTTCACAAATCCCGGTGGCATCTGGGCATTCTGCGGTCCGGGACGGGCGGCGGGGGGCGGGCTTTGTGGCTTGACTATGACTCCGGCGGCGCCCACGGCCACGCCGATCTGATGACCCTCGGCCTCTTCGCCCGGGGCCGCGACCTGCTGCCCGACTTCGGCTATCCGCCCGTGCAGCACGGCGGCTGGTCCACGCCGGAAGTCGCGTGGTATCTCAGCCCGGCGGCTCATAACACCGTGGTCGTGGACGGGCGCAGCCCCGCCGCTGGCGCCGGGGACTGCACGCTGTGGGCGGATGGCGTCCAAATTCACCTGATGCGCGCGTCCGCTCCGCGGCTGGCGGGGGTCAGCCGGTTTGAACGCACGGCGCTGCTGGTGGACATTTCGCCGGAGGATTTCTACGTCGCCGACCTCTTCCGCGTGGCCGGCGGGCGGGACCACGCCAAATTCGTCCACGGCCCCAAGGGGCAAATGACAACCTCCGGCCTCGAAACCGAGCCCGTCGAGCCCTTTGGCCACGGCGCGCTCATGCGGAACTTTCGGCAGGATGCCCGGCCCTCACCCGGCTGGTCCGCCACCTGGACCCTCGAGCCCGCCGCCGCCGGCCGCACGCCGCTGGTCATGCGCTACCGCGACTTTTCGACCGGGGCGCAAGCGGCCACGGCCGAGGCGCGGATCATGCCTTACATTGGCCTCGAGCACGGCGAATTCTGGAATCCGGCGCTGATGATCCGCCGCCAGGGGACCTTGCCGCTCCAGTCGGCTTTCCTGAGCACCCTCGAGGTGTTCGAGGCTGAATCCCTTGTCCGGCAGGCGCGCCGGCTCGAGGTGCGCCATGACGCGGGCGGCGTCTGCACCAACGGCTGTGTGGCGCTCGAAATCACCCTCGCCGACGGGCGCACCGACCTCTTGCTCGCGGCAGACGAGCCCCACGCTGGGGTCGAACTGCGCTTCGCCGAACTCGTGCCCAGCCTGGCCTTTGCCGGTGAAATCTGCCTGGCTCGAATGGGAATTGACGGCGCGCTTCAACGTCTCGCCCTGTGCCGGGCCCAAAGCTTCCGGCGAGACGATTGGCGAATCGTTGCCGACCCCGCGGCCGACCTCCTCGAAATCTCGTTTGCCGGCCCCTCCGCCACCCTCGAGTCCGGCTCCCCCGGCCACCTGCGCGAACTGCGCCATCTCGGCAAGGCGGTTACCCCCATCCTCCCCGCCCGCTCCCCGGCGGCTCCCTGAACCCGGCCTGCCGCCCTGAACCCCACCGTTCCACATTCTTACCCCGGGCTGCTATCTGGAACCCCGTCCGGGGTTCTGAAGCCAGGTTGGGGAAGCGGGTTCAAGCGTCGTTGAAAGCGACCCATTCGACTTAAAGATTCTCGTTGGGGCTGCGGAATGGGGGGGGTGGAGCGGGTGATGGGAATCGAACCCACGTGGCCAGCTTGGAAGGCTGGAGCTCTACCATTGAGCTACACCCGCGTCCTGTCCAATACTATGCGGCGGCGCCAGCATGTCAATTTGCGAATGGCGCCGTGTGCGAAATGGCGCGGCGCTTACTCCGGCGGCCGGCTTTGGATTTTATCGAGCGCTTCTCTGGCGGCCGTGCGCACGGGCTCGGCTTCGTCCTGGAGCGCCGATTCGAGGCGGGCGGTTGCCGGCCGGGCCCCGGGCCCCATCCGTCCGAGCGTGAGAGCGGTCCATTGGCGAATTTCCGCGGAGGGATCACTTAGCAGCGCCGCCAGTTTTTCGACGGGGGGTCCGGCGCGCGCACTGACTTGGGCCAGCGCCTTGACGGAGGCCAGGCGAATCTGCGGGTCCGGGTCCTCCAAGCCGCGGGAGAAGAGCGCAACCGATTCGGGGTCGGCGGCGCGGAGCACGCCGAGGGTTTCGATGGCCTGGCGTCGGGGCGCCGGGGCCCCCTCGCGGGCCAGCTTGCGCAACGCTGGAATGGCTCCACGCAATCCCTGTTCGATGCCGGCGACGACTTTTGCCGCGGCTTCCTGGCCGGCGCCATGACCGTGCTCGAGGACTTCAACCAGGCGGGCCTGGACCCGGCTACCGCTTCGGGCCAGAGTCGCAAGACTGTCGGCGGCCGCGGCCCGGACCTGGGGGTCGTTGTCGTCAAGGGCCTCCAGCAGCGCCGGCAGGGCGGGGTCCCAACCCGCCTGGATTTGACCGAGGGCGTGCGCCGCGCCTCGACGAACCACCGCATTGGTGGATTGCAGGCTGCGGACGGTTGCCGGCACCGCGTCGCTTCCGATGCTGCCCAGCGCCGCCACGGCCTGCCAATGCACCTCCATCACCGGGTCCTCGAGGGCTCGCGCCAGCGCGGGGGCGGCAGTGCGGGCCTCCGCGCCCAGCAAGGTCAGCGCCTGCGCCGCCGCCAGGCGTCGGGTGGAGGCGCCCGGCGGAGCGAAACGGCCGAGCACCCGGCGCCGGATTGGCAGGGGCAATTTCAGTCCGTAGTTCCAACCGTACTTTTTCCAGGGAGTATCCCGGGCCTCCAGCAGGGTGATCAGCCGGGGCACTCCGTTGGTTCCCAGGGTCTTCACCGCCGCGGCGGCCCGTTCCCGGGTCGGGGGATCGGGTGAAAGCAGGTCCAGGGCCCATTGGTCCAGCAGCCGTCCCTGGTGGGCCGGGCAGGGAGGCAAAGACCTCCACGCCAGAAGGCCGAGGGCGAGGCAAACCGCGAGGAAGCCGAGGCCCGGAAACAAGAATTTGCGCGAGCGCATGAAAGCCTTGAGACGGTTAGAACGAGGTCGGATAGGCCGACAGGTCCACCCACTGCATTGGGTAGCGGGCCGGGTCGAGTCCTTCGAGCCGGCACAATTCATCCATGTCGCGCTGCATGTCCGCGGTGGGTCCAGTCGTCATGCGCCCCCCGAAAAACACCAGCTCGCCCGGCAGCGGCAGGAGGTTTGGCGAGCCGGAATCGCCGCCTTTGCCGGTGGGGACGATGAACCCGGGAATGCCGGCGCTGACGTGGCCTCCCTGTTCGGTCAGAAAGACCGGGCGTGGCGCCGGGCTGTTGTAAGGCAGGGCGGGCATGCCGAGGCGCTTCCAGGTGTCAATCTCGTCCGTTACGCGCAGCGGTTCGATGCCCGGCGGCAGGTCGCGGTCAAACAGCAGAAGGGTGTAGTCCTCGCGCTTGTGCACCTTGTAAACCCGGACCACTTCGCGCGCCACTTTGACTTCGACGATACGGTTGGCGGCGTCGAGGAACCACACCCGCTTGCCGGCAAACGACGTGCGGAACCCGTCCGGCCCCATCGAATGGCCGCGGGTATAGCCGTGGCGGCGGGTCAACGCCGTGACGGGCACCTGTCCGGAATTGACTTCCATCTCCCAGCAAGGGCTCAACCCGGTCAGACCTTTCATGCCCCACATCAAGCCGTTGGTGTTCCATTGCACCACGGGCGGCCGGTTTGGCCACCCCGGCGGATGCGAACGCACACTCCAAATCCGCGTGTTCCGTCCGTTGGTATGGGCGATGAAGTTGGTCCAGATCAGGTGGCTGAGCGAATCCGGCAGATAATGATGGAACACGGAGTTGGTGGCCGCCGTGGAGGGCGCGCCCGCCGGACGAGGGGCGCCCTCGACGAGGTAATTGGCAAAAACGGCCGGGCCGTTGGTTGACCAACCGATGAACCTTCCCGGCGGGGAGGCCGGCTCGGGAGCGGCGGAGGCTGAAGCCGGCGCCGGGGTGGACGGCGGGGCCGGCGGGAGGTTGAGCGCCGGAGCCCGGACGGTTTCCGGAGGCGCAAAAAGCCGTTGCGTTTCCGGGGACGGGGCGGTTTGGGCGGGGGAAGGGGGAGGAGTCTGCTTGACGAAAACCGGCACGGTTTCGTTCGCGTCACCGCGTGCCGGGCGACCAGCGCCGCACCCGCCGGTCAATCCCGCCAGCGCCATGCCCGCCGTCAGGCAGAGGAGAAGCCGGGCGCAATCCATTCCGCCAGCCACCGGGGCGGCCTAGGATTTGGCGGACGCCGCGCTCCGGGCCGCTTCGATCATTTCCCAAAACTTGGGATTCTGCTGGAGCGCTTCGTCTTCCGGGGTTTTCAGGCCGGAACGGAACAGGAAATCCTTGAGCGTGTGGCGGCTGAGGATGCGATGCACCACCACGCCCAACTCATGCCGCTCGAAATAAACCCGGTAGTCGCCGACCCGGAACCGGTGCAGGGTGCGGCCGGCCCGTTCGAGCTTGCCGAAGGTGTCCAGGTCGGTGTGCAGGACCTGTTGGGGCAACCCGCGGAACTCGCCGAGAATCTGGAGTTGAAGTTCCTTGGGCATGCGCGCCAGTTCGGCCGCGCTGGTGGGATTAAAGATGATTTGAAAAGGAGGCATGGCTCAGGGGCGGCCGCATCCCCGCGCGCCGGCGGGCGCGGAACTTTTAAGGGGCAACCGCATGTTACGCACGATGTCAGGTGTTCCGGGCGCTCCGACTCGACTTCCGGGCCGGTGGAGATGGCAGCGCGTACGGGAATCGAACCCGTCTTTCAGCCTTGAGAGGGCCGTGTCCTAAACCGATAGACGAACGCGCCGACCGGCAACTGCTTACAGCCTAACCGCTCGGCGGCGGATGTCAACCCGGATCCAAGTCCAGTTTTAGCTGGTTTGCCAGCCCCGCCAGCGCCGCGCCGGTGGCCGGAAGGCAGGGCAGCAGCCGGGCGGCATGGTCGCGCACCCAGGCATCCGTGTCCGCGCGCGGTTTGAGCCCGCCCGCCAGGCCGAGCAGGCCGCGCCAGGCCGCCACCTGCTGGTCACTATAAGCGGTGAGTCGGGCCAGGGGGGCATCGTCGCGCAGGCAGGCGCGCAGGTGGCGCACCAGGGTCTCGGCCTCGGCAAAACCGGCGTTCATGCTTTGCACCCCGGCCGGGCCGGTCTGATGGGCGGCGTCCCCGGCCAGCCAGCAGCGGTCCCGGCCGAATTCCCGCGCCACTTGGTGCTCGAACGCCACCTCGGTGCACCACGCAATCTCCTTCACCGTGGCCTGAAACCAGGGCGCCCGTTTCGCCGCCAGGCGCTGCACGTGTTGACGAATCCGCTCGTCCACCGCGAGGTGCGCCACCCGCACCGCCCGGCGCTCCTTTTCGGGAAACTCGGCCGCGAGTTCCCCCTGGGTGAGTTGGAAGGTCCAGCGAAACCGCCGCTCCGGCAGCGGCCAGAGGACATTGGTGGTTTGCCCCTCGAGGACGACCCGGATTTCATCCTCTCCGGCCTGGTCGGACAGGAATTCGTAAGCGGCGAACCGCTCCACCCCGGCCCCGTGCACCAGGCCGATGCCGGCGCGCTCGCGCACCAGCGAATGCACGCCGTCGGCCCCGACCACAAATTGCGTCCGGCAGGCCAGGCGGTTCTTAACCGTCAGCTCCCAGTGCGGCACAATGTAGCCGGTCGAAGTGCCGCCCAGTTCCTCCAACTGCGCCAGGAGCTCGTCCTCGCCTTCTTTCGTCACGTCGGCAAACCGGCAATTCCAGGTCACCGCCGTGCCGGTTTGACGCAGCCGCTGCTCCAGCGCGCTTTCCAGTTCGCTTTGCGGCAGCAGCAGCAGAAACGGAAACCGGCCTCCGCACCGGCTGAAATCCAGCTCCGCCCGGCGCGCCGTCCCTTCGTAAAAGCCCACTTTCGGTATCCGCCGCCCCAGGTCCAGCAGCGCTGGAGTGACCCCGAGCCGGTCCAGCAGTTCCAGCGACGCGGGGTGCAAAGCGCAAGCATAGCTGCGCGCGGCGGTTCGTTGTTCCCGGTCAATGATGACGGTCTCGAGGCCCGCTTCCGCCAGCAGCAGGGCGGTGCACAGCCCCACCGGGCCGGCGCCCACTACCAGAACTTCCGTGCGTATTTCGCGCATAACATGCCTTTCCCAACTGCAAAACCGTGGTTTGTGATTCATATTAGACGAGCTTTCGGAAAAAGCCAGCCCGATTTCCGCATTAAGGGCGCGCCGCCGGTGCGCGCGGGCGAAGGCGGCCCCCGCCTGCGGGCCGGGGCCGCGGGAGAACCTGTCCCAAAACCTTGCGTTGGCGTCGAAGTCGGAGTCTAATTCGACCCGAGATATGAACCGAAGCAACACCGTTGTGATTTGGGCCGGGTTTCTCCTGCTGGCCGGAAGCTGCCTCCTGCCGGCGGCCTCGCCGTCGGACCTCGTGAAAGCCCGGGATGGTTCCGGAGTCTATGGCTACAAAGACACGCCGAAGCTGCCGTGGTGCGAATGGCTGGTGCACGACCCGGACCGGCCGGCGCCGCGGCGGGTGGACCCGGGTCCGGTGCCGCCGCCCGCCCCGGTGCCCAGCGATGCCCTCGTGCTTTTTAACGGGGCGGACCTGTCGAAATGGGAAGCGGCGGAGGGGTGGAGAATCGAAGGTGGCGAGCTCGTGTCAGGCAACGGCCTGTTCCGCACCCGCGAGAATTTTGGGAGCGTGCAACTGCACGTCGAATGGATGGGGCCAGCCGGTTTCGAAGGCCCGTGGTATAACCGCGGCAACAACGGCGTGATGCTCATGGGCCGCTTCGAAATCCAGATTTTCGACTCGTTCAACGAGAAAATTTATCCCGACGGCCAGTGCGCGGCGATTTACGGCCAAACTCCCCCGCGCGTGAATGCCACGCGCCCGCCCGGCCAGTGGCAAAGCTTTGACATTTTCTTCACCGCGCCCCAGTTCGACGGAGACAAACTCGTGGCGCCGGCGCGGGTGACGGTGCTGCACAACGGCGTGCTGGTTCATCTCAACGAGACGATTCACGGCGAAACCAACCACCGCGTCCTGCCGCAATACCTTCAGAAAACCGCCACTGGCCCGCTGGCGCTGGGCGGACACGGCTGCCCGGTCCGGTTCCGCAACATCTGGCTTCGGCCGTTGTGAGCTGCCGCCGGAGAACATGCGCATCGAACACTTCGCGCTGCAGGTGGCGGACCCGGCCGCCATGGCGGACTGGTATGTCAGGCATCTGGGCTTTCGCATCGCCCGCGCCGGCGGCGCGCCGGTGCACGCCCGTTTCCTGCTGGAACACCGCGGCGCGGTGATGTTGGAACTGTATCGCAACCCGCGCGTGACGGTCCCGGACTATGCGGCAATGGATCCGCTGCACCTGCACCTGGCGTTTGTGTCGGAGAATCCGGCATCCGACTGCGAGCGGCTGGCGCGGGCCGGCGCCCGCGTGGTGGAACCGCCGGCGGCCACGCCCGCCGGCGATGTCATTGCCATGCTCCGGGACCCGTGGGGGCTCTGTGTTCAGTTGGTGCAACGCGCCTCACCCATGCTCAAGACGGACCCGGCGTAAACCGCCGCGGCGATTCCGACAAGAAGAGGGGTGCAGTCACGTTTCATAGGGTCAAGTTTGTTTCCGGTTTTCTGGTTGCTATAAAATCAAGCGGGCGGTTGCCGGCGCTCGCGGGTCAATTGATCCAATCGCTCCCCCAGGTCGCGCACCATCCGCCGCAGTTCCTGGACCTCCATGCGCAAGCGCTCGAGTTCGCCTTCCATCGGGCGGGGGGCGAGGTCGGGCCGTTCGCCCATTCCCAACTTTTGCCTCATCTCCTGGGCCTGTTGGGCCAGACGTTCCGCCGGCTCGTGCAGACCGGCCGCGTGCAGGTTTCCGATGGCCGCCTCGAGGTGCCGCAGTTGCTGCAGCTCGGGTCGGTCCATGGGCGCCCCAGGGAAACCGCGCCCAGGTCCGCCCTCCCGCGGGGGCCGCATCCACTCCGGGGCCGGCCGGTCAGACCGTTCGAGCACGGCTTCCATTCGCGCCACCTGGCGTTCCAGCCGGGCCACTTCCTCTTCCCGGCCCGCCTCGCGCGCCGCTTTCAACTGGGCGCGAGCCTGCTCGAGCCGTTGCTTGAGCTCCTCGGGTCGGGGACGGCGCGATTCCTCGGCCGGGCCGCCGCCACGCTGCAGCCGGTCGGCTTCCGCCCGAAGCTCCATGGCTTTGCGCAAGACTTCCTGAGCCTGCTCGTGCTTGCCCCCGGCCTTCAGCTCGCGGGCTTCGCGCTGCAAGGTCTCCGCCTTTTCCCGCAATTCCTGGGGGTTGGCTTCCGCGCCCATGGCGGCGGGAGACCCCATGCCGAGGATGAGGAGGGCCGTTGAGGCCAGCAGGGTGGCGGCCACAGGCCGCAAATGAGCCGAATGAAATATCATACGCCAGTGTCGCGCGGGTTATGGACTACATGTGAAACTATAACGAAGCCCCCCGGTTTTGCCAGCTTTTTCCGCAAGCGGAAAACCAGCCCGACCGTGGATTCCGGACGGTTCAGTGAGCCGGCTTCCGGCGGTTCGTGCAGGGCCGGCCGCCGGGGCTGTCAGTTGGCGGCCGACGGGCCGGCGACCTCGTGTCGGCGTCGGAGAGGCGCCCTGTGGCCGGGCGTCGGCTGAACTCGAGCGGTCGGGCCGCCTCGTTCTCGCAGCCAGCCCAGAAAATTTGCAGGGGTGATGATTTGGATCCCGAATGGCTTGCCGAGCGCCAGCAAGTCTTTGTCGCGGGTGACCAGATGGGTTGCCCGCGCCGCCAAGGCGCACGCGAGAAAGGGATCGTCCCTGGAATCCCGGCTGCGCTGTTTGCCCAGCGGCGACGGCTCGACCCAAATGGCCCTGAGCCGAAGCCAGGCGAGGGCGCCGGCGCTGTTGCAGGCAGGAAACCGGGGCTGAAACTCCGCAGCCACCGCTTCGTACTCGGCGAACAGCCCGGCGGAAACCGCGATGCCGTATTGCCGCCGGGCAAGTCCGGCCAGACAACGGCGGGCCGTGCTATGGGGCCAGAAAATCGCGCTGACAACCGTGTTCGTATCGAGGACCACGGTGGTCATGAAGTCTGGTCCGCGGCGGTGGCTTCACGGTGGCGTTGGATGGCGGCCCTGATGGCCTGGTCATCTTCGGCGGCAGGCTCGCCCTGCGGCGCGCCGGGGTAGCCCCCAAAGAGCCGCTCGAATTGCTCGATCTCCCGCTGTTGCATCTGGCGAATGGCATCGCGCACGACCTCATTCTCGTTCTGATAACGGCCAGTGCGGACCTGGTCCTTGATGTAACGCCGGAGTTCAGCGGTCAGGTTGACATTGAGTGCCTGCGTTTTCATGCCGTTGGAAATTAGCACAACATGTCTAGCATTGGCAATCTTGGCCATAATCCTGCGGGCAAGCACAAGCTCACTGCCGGGGAGTTGGTGAAAAGCCACGCTGTTGGAAATGCCAAACTGGCTCGGTGGCTTTGCGCGAAAGCTGGCGGCCCGCGGGCATGTCGTTGGGTTTGACCCGATTGAGGGTGCCGGGGGGGGGTGGACGCGGCCGCAGCCGATTGAGACCGCGATCAAGAAGCGGACGCTTGCACGGCGAATCGCAGAGCGGCGGAAAATCGTGGATTTAATGATCCCACAGATGGTGGTGGGCTCAACCTGCCAGGGCGGGGCCGGCCGCCGGGGCTGTCATCAGTTGGCGGCCGACGGGCCGGCGACGCTCTCGGTTGGCGACGCGGACTGGGCGGGGGCCGCTGGCGGGGGCTGGAGGGTGGCGGGTGCGGCCTGGTAGGGCTCGATGGCCTCAATCCGGTGATGGTGCCGGACGCCGTGGACCTCGAATTCGACCTGTTCGCCGACGGTTCGGTTCAGCAGGGCCTGCGCGATCGGCGAGAGGTAACTGACAATGCCGCGTTCCGGGTCGGAATCCCAGGCGCCGAGGATGATGAATTGTTCCGGTTGGTTGGCTTCGAGGTCGGTGGCCTTGACGCGCGTGCCGATGGCGACGACATCGGTGCGCGGGTTGGCAAAATCCATGCCGCGGGCGCGGACGAGTTGGTTTTCCAATTCCGCCTTGCGGCGCATGAGCAGTTTCTGCATTTCCTTGGCCGCCTTGTATTCGTGGTTTTCGCGCAGGTCGCCGTAGCTGCGGGCCAGGGCGATTTCCTTCGAGTTGGCGGGAATCTTCTTTTCGACCAGCTCGCGGTATTCCTCCTTGCGCCGCTCGAGACTCTCCCACGAGACGAAGAAGTGGGTTTCGTGGCGGGATTGTTCGCCGGAGATCAACGACTGGATGGTGGGGTAGCTCTTGACAATGCGGGCCAGGAGCGACCGTTTGTCCATGTCATCAAAGCACGGCGAGTATTGCAGGGCGCGGGTGAGGTCTTTGATCACCTCCAGGTCCGCGGACTCGATCAGCTCGACCAGCAGGTCCTGGTCGTCGAGGATGAAATCGCGGAGGCGGTTGGACCGTTTTTCGTTGAACTGGTCGCGCTCCATGGCGGTGAGCATGGCGCGGAAGACCTCGGGGCCGAGAATGTCGGCGAAGGAATCGTTGCGGTCTTTGGCGAGCCAGAGGAGCAGTTCGGCGCTGGCGGTATGCTGGCTGATCCAGCGGGCCAGCATTTCCTTGAGCGCCTCGAGCTTGCCCTCATGGATCAGCAGGCCGGCGCATTCATGGCACAGTTTGGCCGGCAGGCTGTTGAGGCTCTGCAGGAGCACTTCATGCCAGTGCTCGGGATTGGCCGCCTTGAATGACTCGAGGGCGCGCCGGTGTTTGGCCGCCGGCAGGGTCTCGAGCACCGCCCCCGGCTTGGTGTCGTGCAGCCAGATGGCGGCCGGGGTCAGTTCGTCCGGCTCCGGCGCCAGCCCCACCGCCTCCCGCACGTCGTCCCGGATGAAAATCGCCTCGAGGGCGACCGCGGGCTGGGTGCGCTGGTAGCTGGGAATCTCCGCGTTCAGGGCGGCGACGACTTCCCGGGCCGCCGCCGCTTTATCCCCCAGGTCCTCCAGGTTTCGCAGCAACTCCGCCGCCACCGCCACGCGCGCCTTCAAGCCCTTGGCTGCGCGAAAACTGCCCAGCAACCGGTCCTGCAACGAGACCTCCGCCACTTCGTAAACGATCGGGTCGGTCTTTTTGGTGGGGACCTGGAAATGTCCGTCTTTCTTGAGCTCGCGTTTGGCGGCCTCCCACCATTTGCGCCAATCGGCGGTGATGACGTCCGGGACGAGCACCTGCTGAATCTGGTCGGCGGTGGCGCGGCCGTTGAAGCTGTTGAGCACGATGCGGATCAGTTCGAGGTGGTTCACAGCCGCCAACTGGCGCAACCCCTCCAGGTCATAAGCCTTCCGGGCGAGGATATGTTCCTTGGGGATGGGCTTGAGGGAGGTGGCGGCAAAGGCCAGGTCCATCGTGTGGCCGGGCTTGTTGGCGAAATCAATCGTGAACCGCGCAAACACGGTGTCCATCGTCCGGATGCGGCCAAAACCCCAGCTCCGGTGCATGCAGTAGCCGCTCTGGGTCAGGGCCACCAGGGCGTCCACGTGTTGGCGGTCCAGCTTGCCCGCCGCCACCATCTTCTCAAACTCTTCTCTCATAAATCGTTTCTCGCTCGCATCCCCCAACAAAGATATCATTATTGGGCGTGGACCGGCAAAATCCAAGAGAAATTGCGATGCGCGTCCTGCTGCGGCGCTCGAGCGGGATGTATGTGGAAGACCTGCTCGAGACGGAACTGGGCGGCGCGGCGCTGGCGGCGGCGGACCGGGCCTTGTGCCAGGAGCTGACCTACGGCGTGGTGCGCTGGGAGGCGCCGCTGGACTGGCTGGTGGCGCGGCGGACGGCGGGGCGCACCCAGAAGCAGCGGCTGCAAGTGCTGCTGCGCCTGGGCTTGTACCAGATTTTCTGGCTGGACCGCATCCCGCCGCATGCGGCGGTCAATGAAACCGTCGAGCTGGCGCGCCGGCACGGCCTGGGCCCGCAAGCGGGGTTTGTCAACGCGCTGCTCCGGGGGTGCCTCCGGGAGGCGGAGGAAATCCGGCGCCAACTTCGGGAATTGAAGGAGCAGGAGCCGGCGCGGGGCTGGTCGCATCCGGAGTGGCTGTGGCAGCGATGGGCCCAACAGTGGGGGCGCGAGCACGCCCTTGCGCTCATGGCATGGAACAACACCCCGCCGCCCACCTGCGCCCGCGTCAATACCCTCAAGACCGACCCGGGCTCGCTCCTCGCCCGCTGGCGCGAGGAAAATGTGGAGTACGATTTCCTCCACCGGGACTGGCTCGAGGAGAACCTGATGTTCGAGTTGAAGTCGGCGCCGCCGCTGGCCCGCCTGGCGAGCTTTCAGGAGGGCGGGTTTTATGTGCAGGACCCCAGCACCCTGCTGGCGGTCGCCATCCTGGACCCGCAGCCCGGCGAGCAGATTCTGGATCTTTGCGCCGCGCCGGGGGGGAAGCTGGCCTACGCGGCCCAGCGCATGCGCAATGAGGGCCGGCTGGTCGCGTTCGACTCGAATCCCGAGCGGCGGGAGCTGATTCGGCAGAACTGCGCGCGGCTGGGGGTGAACATTGCGGCCCTCGCCGAAGCGGTGGAACCGACCGGCGCCCGGATTCCCGGCGCCGCCTTCCCGATGATCCACCGCTTCGACCGCATCCTGGTGGACGCGCCCTGCTCGAATACGGGCGTGATGCGGCGGCGGGTGGACTTGCGCTGGCGCCTCCGGCCCGAGGACATCCCCCGGCTTGCCGCAACCCAGCTTGAGTTGCTCCGGCAGGCGGCCGCGCTGGTCAAGCCCGCCGGCGTGCTGGTGTACAGCACGTGCAGCCTCGAACCGGAGGAAAACCAGGCGGTCATTGAACGGTTCCTGGGGGAACAGCCCGCCTGGCGGCTGGAGGGGGAGCGACTGCTGCTGCCCTTCGTGGATGCCACCGACGGCGCCTATGTCGCCCGCCTGCGGGCGCCGCCGGGAGGATGACGGCCTTGCCGCGCGGGAGGAAATGCCTCCCTCACATCCCCATGATCTGGTAGCCGCAGTCCACGTAGATCACCTGGCCGGTGATGGCCGCCGCGCCGTCGCTGGCCAGAAACAGGCCGGTGGCGCCCAGTTCCTCCGCCGTCACGTTTCGTTTCAGGGGCGAGCGCTCTTCGTAATGCTTGAGCATCTGCGTGAAGCCGGCGATGCCGCGAGCGGCCAGCGTGTTGACCGGGCCGGCGCTGATGCAGTTGACGCGAATCTTGTTCGGGCCGAGGTCGTAAGCGAGGTAGCGCGTGCAGGCCTCCAGCGCGGCCTTGGCCACGCCCATCACGTTGTAGTGGGGCACGACCTTTTCCGCCCCGTAATAGCTCATCCCGATGATGCTCCCGCCCTCGGTCATCAAGGGCGCCGCCGCCCGCGCCAGCGCCACCAGCGAGTAGGCGCTGACGTCGTGCGCAATCCGGAACGCCTCGCGGCTGGTGTCCACAAAACGGCCCTCCAGCGCGGCCTTCGGCGCAAAGGCCACCGAGTGCAGGAGCAGGTGCAGTTTCCCAAACGCCCGGCCCACCGCGTCGAACACCGCGGCGATTTCCTCGTCGCGCGTCACGTCACACGGCAGGATCAGCGTGTCGGCGCCGAACGTGGCCGCCAGTTCCTCGACATTCTCCTTGAGGCGTTCGCCCTGGTAGGTGAACGCCAGGCGCGCCCCCGCCTGGTGCCAGGCCTGGGCGATGGCCCAGGCGATCGAACGGCGGTTGGCCACGCCAAACACAATCCCGCATTTGCCTGCTAACAATGACATTTCGTTTTGATGGTTTACAGCCCGGCTGATACTCGCAAGAAAAACCGCCCGGCAGCGCTTACCTCTAAGGCATCCCCGCCGCGATGGCAAGCGTCGGATGCCCGGTGGTGGGAAAGGCTGGGTGGATCGTGAGCACGCGTAGTTTGGACCCGGACCTCTTTCCGACAAGAAGGGGGAAGCCGCCAAGAGGATGACCGCCGCAGTCACTCAACGAGGAGCCAGGAGGCAGCCCCTTCAGTCCTTGGGCGGCGCGGCGGCGGGGCAGCGTGCGCAAGACGGTCGCGCCCCTCCCGGGGCGAAAGCAGGTCTGATGTAATCAACAGGGCAAGGGCTTGCCATTTTCAAGCGGGGCATATTTCCCTTTACACGTAGTTTAACTGCTTTCAGATTATTGGCGTGGAAGTTCGCGACAATCAGCGGTTTCTTTCGCTCTATTACCAGCCAGGGGTGGTGGAGATGGCCACGGGACAGGTGGACCCGTTCACTCGCACCGAACCGCAGCGGACCGGTCGAGGCAGTGCAAAATCCCTCGGCCAGGTGTTCACGCCACCGGAAATTGCGGATATCCTCGCCCGATGGGTGGTTTCGAGGGAGCCCGGGACAATCCTCGATCCGGCGGTTGGCTTGGGACACTTGCTGCACCAGTGCTGGTTGTTGCACGCGTCGGCAGAATACCTGGGCGTCGAGCGAGACCCGCACACTTTCAAGGAGGCGGTTCAGTGTGCGCCGCCTAAAACGAAGCTCATCTGTGGCGACTATTTGAGGTTGGACGCCGGCTGGTTCGACGGCATTATTGCGAACCCGCCCTATGTTAAGGCTCATCATCTGGATTTTGGAGAGTCAGATTGGAGGTACTTTGAAGAGCGGTTTGGCACCCATCTCGACCGCCTGACAAACCTGTACGGGTTGTTTCTTCTAAAAATCTGGGAGGACCTGGCTCCCGGAGGTCGGGCCTCGGTCATCGTGCCTGCTGAGTTTTTGAACGCCAATTTTGGCACCGAAATCAAGGAAAGGCTCGTCCGGTCGGTTCGACCCGCCGGGATCGCCGTTTTTGACCCCCGCCACAACGTCTTCGATCAAGCCCTGACGACATCCTGTGTTTTGTTCTTGGAGAAGGGGCGCCCCCAAGGCGCAGCCATACACTCGGTGCGGGCACGGTCGGTGGAAGACGTGCGTTCTTTCCTCGAGGACTTGCTCGCGGAGAGACCCCACCCGAACGCGAAGGGAGGCTCCCTTTACCTGAACCTGGCGGCGCATGCGCCCGGCGAAAAGTGGCTGAACCAAATCCTCATGCCAGCCCAGAGCAAAGGCCACAGCCTGCCGCGAGTGGTTGGGGACTATTTCCGGTGTCTGCGCGGAATCGCCACAGGGGCCAACAACTATTTTTGTCTGACGCCGGCCGAGCTGGCGGCACATGGACTTGGACGCCAGCATTGCGAACCGTGCATTACCAAAGCGACGGACGTTGACGGGCTGATTTTTACCGAGAGGAAATTCGCGGAACTGGTCAAGCAAGACCGCCGCTGTTTCCTGTTGAATCCCCAGCAGGTGGATGAGGCCGTGGGCGCCTATCTGGCCCTGGGGGAAAAACAAGGGGTGCGGGATCGCTATCTGCCGAGCCACCGGCCGGTTTGGTATCTGCCGGAGAACCGGGGACCGGCGGATATTTGGGTTGGAGTGTTCTCGCGGGAATCGGTCAAGTTCATCCTCAACGAAACCAACACCAGGAACCTGACTTGCTTTCACGGCCTGTACGGCAAGAGGGACTACAGAGCACACCGGCTGCTCATGACGCTCTTCCTCAACAGTTCGGCAGGGCGCAGGAGTTTCTTCGAGGTGAACCGCTTTTACGGTGATGGTCTCCACAAGCTGGAACCGAAGGACGTGGAAGCAATGCCATGCCCGGAGATGCCTTCCCTGAGCGAGCAGGAACTGGATCAGTTGTTTGAGCGAATGCTGGCACTGGACCGGCTGGAGAATGGCCAACGACAAGGGGCCATAGACCAGATGCTGCCGGAACTCCTCGCCGTCAGATTTTGAGCAGGCTGGAGAGCTTCTGCTTGTCGAACTCCAAGAGGCCGCCCGAGAATTTAACACCAAAGAGCATCCGACCTGAAGAGAGCTGCTTCCTGAACGCAGCAAGGTCCGGGTCCTGAAAACGAGTCGAGAGACACACCCCTTTGTCGAGCGGAACATAGACGGTCGCTTTGAATTGGTTTCGCGGCTCGCGGGCGATGGTGTAACCGCCGGCCTTGGGCCCAACACCCAGCAGCTCGAGGATGCGTTCAAAGGAAAGGGCGTAGGCTGCGCCGAAGATAACCTGCACGTAAAAGTGCGGCACACCATGCCGCTCAATCCACCGCATCACGTTCCGGATGTCTTCAATTTTCGGGGTGAAACTCAGGTCCGCCGGAGTGCGGGTGCCGGTCAAAGATTGCTGGCTGCATCTGACTTCAAAGCCGGCGACGGCTTGGCTGGCGACCGAAACCAATTCGGCGGCGGGCTTCCCCATCCAATCAGCGGCAGGAGCCTTGCCGGCGGGGAAAATCAGCAAATCGGGGCGCTTGCCCAAGGTGCGAAGTTCTTCATGATAGTCAAGGAAGAAATCAGCAAAACCGGGTTCGCCAGCCACGAGGTTCCCGGTGCGCCCGTAGGGCAGCGCAACGACTGGCAAACCTGAGTCGTTGACACCGCGACGGACAACCTCCTCCGCCCAGTCTCCAAGCTCCCGGTTGATGAGGAACTCCGAGAAAGCCTGAGTTGGGACCCGGGGCTTCTGCTGTACAACTGGGGTGGAAGGCACCACATCTTGAGAAATCCGTTCAAGCAGACTCCGAAGGCGCGTGACGTATGCGTTCACTTGTCCCCTTTCGTAAAATCAAAGAGGTCCTTGATTTCCACCTTGAGGGCTTTGGCCACCTTCTCCAGCCCAGCGACTGAGGGGGCGTTCAGGCCACGCTCAACAAGACTGACAAATTCGGTGGAATACCCACATTTCTCCGCGAATGCTTCTTGCGTCAACCCACGGGCCTTGCGGAGCTGCGCGATACGCCGTCCAAGGAATCGTTCGATCACGTAGTTAAACTACCAGTCGAACCAAAGCTTCTACCACGGAGTTAAACTACGGGTCGTGTGCTGCGCTCGCGGCAGGTGACGGCCACCCACGGTGCGTCATGGCTCAAACGAGGCAGCGATGCTGCTTGTGACGAAAAAAAAAACCCGTCAAGCGGGTGCTGGAGAACTATTGGGAATGCCCGGTGCTGAATGGCCGTTGCGGGCCGGGCGGCGGCAATCCCCCGAGCCGTTCCCCGAGCGGCGGGGTTGGCAAGGGATCAGGGAGCGAGGCGGGCGCGGAAGTAGCCCTGATTGGCCGTGACGGGAATGGAGTTGGTGACGGTGGGCGGTCCGGTGGCGGGGAGGGTGTTGGTCGCCCAGGGGGTCCAGGCGGCCAGGTTGGAGGACTGTTCGAGGATGTAGGTTTCCTCCGGTCTGCCGCTCAGGGCGAGGAGCAGGTTCCCGCCGGGCACGGGAGAGTTTTTCCATTCGAGGCGGGGGAGCCGGCTGGAGAGAGTGAAGCTGTCAAGCCTCTGGCCGGTGTTGCTGAAGACGTCCCAGGTGAGCATGGGGCCGCGGACGGCCATGAGGCCGTAATGATAAAGGGAGTATTCGACGGTAAAGAGCGGCCAGTAAGCGACGCGCTCGGTGTCGAGGGCGCCGCCGCCGCCGCCCACGACGAGGTAAACCACGCCGTTGGTGACGCCGCGGTTGTAGTTGTGGGCGTGGCCGTTGATGACGAGGTCAACATGATATTGTTGGAAGAGCGGGACCCAATCGTTGCGCACCCAGGTTTCGCCGGTGTAGCCGCCGCCGTTCCACAGGTTGGCATACGGGAGCCGGTGGAAACACACGACGCGGAAGGCGGCGTTTTGGGTCTCGGGCCGGGCCAGTTCGTTGGTGAGCCAGGCGTATTGTTCGGGGACCGCGCCGGTCGAGGCCTCGGTGTCAAGGAAGATGAAGCGGGAGTTGCCGTAGTCAAAGGCGAACCAGGCCTCATTGCCGGGCAGGGCGCTGTAAGCATAGCTGAAGGGGAATTCGCCGTCGTGGTTGCCGCGGGCGAAGAGGGCGGGCCGGGTCTGGGCGATGTTTTGGAACTCGAGCGGTCGGAACCAGTAATTATGCCAGTCGGCCAGCGAATTGCCGTTGCTGGCGAGGTCGCCGGCCACGCCCATCCAATCCACGCCCTGGGCGACCATGTGAGACACCAGTTGCTGCAGGACGCCGGGGTTGACCTGGCTGTCGCCCCACCAGGCGACCGAGAAGGGAGTGTCGCGGCGGGGCGCGGTGCGGAAGGAGAAGGTGGGGGAGGTGGCACTGCCGCTGCGCACGCGATAGCCGTACGGGGTTTCGGGTGCCAGGCCGGTGAGGGTGGCCCGGTGGACAAAATGCGTGCTGTCAATCATCACGGTTTCGATTTGCGTGAGGGTGTTCTCCTGGACGTTGGTCCGGCCCCAGTCCACGCCATGGAGCGCGAGGTTGCCGTCGGTTTCCCAGAGCAGCGTCATGGCATCCGGCCGGTAATCCTGAAGCATGGGCAGCTTGGTGATCTGGGGGTTCACCAGGGGCCAGGCTCGTTGAATCCGCACACTGACCTCGTCGGCCATGGAGTCGTTATCCGCGTCGCGGCGATGCCGGCCCACAACCTCCAGGCGCAGGGCGCGGGTGCCGGGGGGTATCAAGCCGGTGGCCGTGCGCCGGACCCATGTGTTATTGCCGGCCACCATGGTGCGAACGGCCGCCAGCTCCTGCCGCGCCGCGTCGAGGCAGGCGACGCGCAAATAGACCTGGTCGTCAAAACTGCCGAGGGGATTGGCGTTCCGCAACCAGGCCTCGGCTTCAACCGCCGCGCCGCCGTCGAGGTCCGCCGGGTTGAATCCCGCCGCCAACAGGTCAATGTCCTGGCGCACGACCGTGTCGCCGGTGGCGCTGAGGCCGCCATGAAGGAAGCGGGTTCCGGCGAAGGGGGCGCCCTTGCCCTGGGCGCTGGTGAGGGTCGAGGGGTTGCCGCGGATGACCTCCCAATGGGCGAGCAGCGACTCGAATCCGCCATTCAGTTGGAGAGGCCGGCCATAATTGAGGTTGGGGGGCACTCCCGAGCCGGTGACGGTGAAGGTGGCGTCGGAGACATCCTGCAGGCCGGGGAAACTCAGCGAGGTGAGGCGAATGCGATAGGTGTTGGTGTCGCCGAGCAACGGGTCAATATTCCACAAAAAGTTGCTCTGGCGCATCAGGGCCTGGCCGAGAGTGCGATAAAGCGCATCCCCGAGCAGCAGGTCAATTTGAACCCAGCCCGAGGGATTGTTCGCCCCCCAGGAAACGGCCTGGGCGGTGCCGGCTTGCAGCAGCTCGCCGCCGTTGGGGCCGGTCACCCGCAGGTCCGACGGCGCCGCCGGCAGGGGGATGCCGGCCGCCTGGGGGCCGCCGAGCGCGGCGATTTCATCCGCCGCGAGCGCGGCGGCGCGCAACTGGACGCTGTTGATGTAGCCGGCGGCGTTCTCCTGGTTTTCGTCGGCGAACAGGAGAGCGGAGGTGTCGAGCGACCAACGGCCATCGAGGGTGACGCCGGTGATTTGCTGCACGGGCACACCGTTGAGGTAGCTGGTGAAAGAGCCCGCCACGGAATCCACGACCAGCGCGAGGCGGTTCCAGGCGCCGTCCGGCACATTGCCGCCGTACACGCCGGAGATGCCCAGGCCGCCGCCCGGGTTGATGAACCAGTCGCCGTCGTTGGCATTGCCGGGATTGGTCTGCCACAACGCCGCCCAGCCGGTGGGGCGCGAAGGGAACATGACATCCATCAGCAGCGTGTATTGGTTGAGGTAATTGCCACCGCCATTGGCGCCGAGGCCGTGGACCATGCGGAAAAACGTGCCGCGAGTGAACGCGGCCACTTGCGCCGTCTGCCCGCCGATGGTTGCGTTGGTGAACACCACGCCGGGCGCCGCGGCGGGCAGGGCCGCGCCCGGTTCAAGCGGCAGGCCGGGGGTCGAGGCGTTCAGGTTCCCGTTGAAATCATACTGGACCACCCCGGCCGGCGAGGTGTTGGTGCCGCCGGGAATGCCGCTGGCCGAGGGAGCGCCCAGGGCGGCAATCTCGGCCGCGGACAGGACGCGGTCATGGAATTGAATGCTGTTGACGTAGCCCACCCCCGTCTCGCCGTCTTCGTCCGTGAACAACAGCGCGGCCGGTCCGAGCGCCCAACGTTGGTCCACGCCGCCGCTGGTGGCGCTGAGGTACTGCACGAGATTGGTGCCCAGGGGCGATTCGCCCACGGGCGCGGTGAGCACGTTGGTGCCATCAATATATTTGCCCAGCTCGCGGCGGGTCAGGTCGAGGGTGAAGGCGACCCGGTGCCAGCCATCGGCCGAGAGATTGCCGTGGTAGGCGCTGCTGATGCCGATGCCGTTGGCGCCGTTGACAAAGAGGTCGGCGTCGGTGGTGTTGTTGGTGTCGGTCTGCCAGAAGGCGCGGAAGCCACCGCTGGCGGAGGGAAAAAGCACGTCGAGGATGAGGGTATATTGATTGACCATGGCGCCGCCGCCGTTGGGCGCGGCGCCATGCAGCATGACGTAGCCGTCGGCGGGCGAGGCGGCGGGGAAACGCATTACCTGAGCCACCTGGCCGCCGATGTTGGCGATGCCGAACGTCGTGGTCGTTCCGAACTGGGTCTGGGCGGCCGCGCTGCCGCGGTATTGGAGCGGCGCGCCCACGGTGGCCGACAGGTCGCCGTTGTCAAAGTCCCACTGGCCGGTGACGGCCGCGGGGGCGGGCCGGCCGGCGGCAAAAAGGCAGGCGAGGCACAGGAGGATTCCGGGGTTGCGCCGGGAGAATGCCCCTTTGGAGCGGCGCCAGGACGAGGCACGGCTGAAGGGAGGGCGGTCGAGTCGCGGTGTTCGGACAAAGGTTTCCATCTTGCCTTCAGCTTGACAGGCCCGCACGGGGGGTCAAACACGGAATACTGGCTAATTTCGGCTATCGTTGCAGGTACTTGAGCACCGCCTCGGTGCGATTGTGAACCCCCAGCTTGTCATAGATGTTCTTCAGGTGGTTGTGGACGGTCCAAATGCTGATGTCCAGGAGATGGGCGATTTCCTTGTCGAGACATCCCCGGCTGATGAGGTTGAGGACCTCCTGTTCGCGGTTGGTCAAGGCCACCGGCGCCAACGGCGGCGTCGCGGCAGGGGGGTCTCCGAAGAAGCTCTGGAAATAGTTGCGAATGCGGCGGGCGGCGTCCGCGGCGGTCAAGGAAGGCACCGCCGCGATGGGCTGCAAGGGGTCAAACAGGGCGGTGGGCAGCCGCCGGCGAAAGATGTAGCCGCCGCTGACCCCCGAGGTGGAGATGAAGATTTGGTCGCTGTCCTCGTGGAGGCGGTAAGGGAACACGGGCAGCTCCGGCCAGCGCAACCGAAGCGCCTCGACCAATGGGGCGGCATCCGGGGCGAGGCGATTCAGCAGCACCAGCACGGGTGGGGCGTCCGGCGCCAGTTTGATGGCCTCAAGGGCTTCGGCGGCGGTGCGGTGCACGGCGCGGCAGGTGAAGCCCGGCTGGCGGTCCAGCCAATAGCGCAGGCACGAGTGGGCCGTGACATCGGGTTCGAGCACGAGGAGCGGTTTGAGCCGCCGGTCGCCGGCCGGCGGCGCGGCGGGCGCCGGCGTCGTGAGAAAGGTGAACAGCGTCGCATAAGTGATGGCCAGCGGGTTGTCCGACCATGAAATCGCCAGGGTCAGCTCCCGCTCGAATCGTGTAAACGCGGCGGCCCAACCGCTGCCCACCACCGTTTGATAAATCTCGCGCGCCGTTGCCGCCGCCCCCTTGGGATCGTCCGTCCCCAGCGGAAAGTAAGCGTGCGTTCCTTCATGCTCGATTCGGGCGGAGAACTCCGCGCCCGCCCTCAGGCGCGCCTCGCGATAGCGCCGCTGGATGAGGCGGTGTTCCCAATAAGCCAGGTCGCTTTTGAGCAACGGGACCGCGCCGGCGTCGGCTCGAACCGCCGCGCCACCCCGCCGTCGCAGCCGCTGCAGCTCCAAGGCAGCCTGCCAACCCTCATTGACGATTGCCTCGTAAATCTGTTGCGCCTCCAACGCCGCCTCCGCCCGGGTCCGTCCGGCGAGCGAAAAGGTCCGGCGCCGGCCCTGGTACTGGACCTTGAAGGACCAGTTTTTCAGGCGGCAGGTCTTCCCGCGGCGGGTGAAGCAGTTGCGAAAAACCCGCCGTTCCCAAACCGAGTGAGGACGCCTGGCCGGGCCAGGAGCTGCGGGGGGGAGGGGGTTGCTTGGACGGTGCTTGGACATTTCGTGGGTTGGGTAACAAGACCCGCCGCGGTTGTCAATGGCGCAGGGCGCCCAGGCGGACGGTGACCGGGGCATCCTGCCCGCGATTCCTGGCGCCCGCAACCGGCCGGAGCGCGGATGGAAAACTCGAGCCACGCCGCAGACGGGACGCCCTTTTGGGCCTTGACAGGGAGCGTTGCCGGGGGCCATGGGGCGCATCGGGTGCTCGGGCATGGGCGGGCAGGCTGGTGCGTTTGAGTGGGGATTCGGAGGCCTGGGGGGGCGGAACGGCAACGCAACGGGCAGGGAGGTCCCGTTGCAAGGAGCTGAGCGGGAAGCCGGCCCCCCGGGGGAGCGATGCCGGCGGGGGCGGCCGGCTTCTGGCCCAAAATGGCCATTGTTGCGGCCTAAGGTAATCAGACATAATGGGCTGCACAAAAAGCAAGTTCCGTGTGTCGAAGGGCGTGGTGTTGGGATTGGGTTGCGGGCGGTCCCGGGAACCGGGCGCAGCGTGAGCCAGCCACCTTGCCGGCACGGAGCTTGGAAATCAGAACGCAGATGGCGGTGCAGTAGAGGCAGTGAACGAACAGATCGCCATGTCCGGTATCCGCAGGCCGCAGAAAATCAACCCCCTGAACCAATTATTATGAAACTCATCCTTCGCTTTATCACGGTGGCCCTGGCGCTTGGCTTGGGCATTTCGTCGCACGCCGCCGGTGTCACCGGCCAATGGGAATTCAATGGTGACTTTTCGGCGTCCATCGGCATCGCCCTGCAGCCGCAAGGCATTGCGGCCTCGCAGTCGGTTTTCGGGACGACCACCTCCCTGGGCGTGCCGGATATCGGCGGGCAGGTGGCGCAGATCATGAGATTCCCGGCCATGCCGACCTCGGCGGACGGTTACAAGATGTTCCCGAATGCCGCGGCGAATGGGAGCACGGCGGATGTGAATCAGTACACGGTGATCATGGACATCCTGTTTCCCGCCAGCTCGACGGGGTACCGGGCGCTGTTCCAGACTTCGGCGGCCAACAACAATGACGCGGATTGGTTCGTCAACCCGGCCAACGGGCTGGGCATCCA
>JARKQH010000416.1 GCA_029974925.1 Verrucomicrobiota bacterium | reverse complement strand
TCAACATTTTCAGCCCGACGTACATGCTGCCCTCCTGCGGCGTGATGGCGGCCCCGGTGCGGGGCGGAAAACCGTCATCACAGCACATACTGCCCGAAGGGCAAGCTGTCAAATCGTCAAGGATTCCATGGCGAAACAGGGGCGGGCCTAGCCCAGCCAGGTCAGCGCGTAGAACCGGGCGTAGACCCTGGACATGCGCCGGGCTTTGGACGTGCAGAAGCCCATGTCGCGCAGGCGGCAATACACATGGGCGGGATTGAGCCTGTGTTGCAGATAATCGCGCAGCCAACGGGTGTTCATAGCTGCCTCCCCCGGCGGGGCCGGTCGTACTGCCAGAAGCATGCATGCGGCATGCCGGGGCCGGACGCCCTGCGGCTGTTCCGGCCCCGGTAGACATATCGGCCACTTCCCCGGTTGAGTTTACGTTCCGCCGGGCGTCACGGCGACGCCCGGCCGGAAGGGTTGCGGTTAGTTGGTCTTGACCTTGGCGTCGGTGGCGGCCTTTTCCGCCTTGGCGGCCTTCACCGCGCTGGAGGGCTCGGCCTTGGTGTCCACGGTCTTGCTGTCCACGGCCTTGGTCACGGGGGCCTTGGTGTCGGAAGTCTTCACGTCGGTGGTCTTCACCTCGGCGACGGGCTTGGTCTCCTTGGTGTCCTTGGCCGCCTCGGGCTTGGCCTTGGGGTCCTTGGCCTCCACGGCGGGCGCGGCCTTGGCGTCCTTGGCCTCGGCGGCGGACTTCGCCACGTCGGATTTCACCGCCTCGGGCTTGGCCTCCTTCACGGCCGGAGTCTTGGCGGCCGGTTCGGCGGGCTTGGCCGCGTCCTGCTTCTTCACTTCCAGGGTCGCCGCGGGCTTGGCGGACTGTTTCGCGTCCGTGGCGTCCGGGGTGGTTCCGGCAAAAGCGGCGGCGGAAGACAGCAGGAAGGCACCCATGACACTGGCGGCAACAATGCGTTTCATTTCATTTCTCCGAATGTACTTTGTTATGTTCGCCGTATGTCCGTCCACTATGGCCGTCCAACGTGCGTGCATAACAATAAGCATCAAGCGTGCCAAAGCCATGAGCACCCGGCGAATGGCGGAAATGGCCGTTTTTACATGTGAGATTGTGAGTGAAGACGGGGAAAGTACGTTTTTTTCACTTTTGCCGCGTACGCGGTTACATTCCTTTCCATCGGATGAGGGGAGAGGGGGGGCAGGAAGAGGATGATGGGGGCGCGGGGTGCCGGGGTGGCGCGCGTCCAGGCCGACATCAGCTGCCGGGCTGCGCCCTCTGGCGCTGCGCGCCAGCGCGATATCGGCCTTGCCCCGCGCCACCCCGGCACC
>JARKQH010000402.1 GCA_029974925.1 Verrucomicrobiota bacterium | reverse complement strand
AACTCCATACCCTCATAACAAATTGCCTTATTATTTAAAAGCTTCAATGGGGCCGCGCTCATGTGAGCGCGGAAACATCAACCCTGATATCAACCCTGATATCAGACCCCAAGCTTCAATGGGGCCGCGCTCATGTGAGCGCGGAAACCCGGTACTCGAGGGGCTTCATTGTCGGCTAGCGGCCCGCTTCAATGGGGCCGCGCTCATGTGAGCGCGGAAACCGCGTTGCTCTTACTCGTTGCAGCGCAGGGGCGCAATGTTTGAATTGCGAACACCTGCGCATTTTGGGGGCTCGGCCGCGCGGCGGCAAGCCGGCGCATTTTCCCTATAGTTTGGGATTGAAGCATTTACGTGTTGCGAGCGGGGAGGGGGTTTCCGTCATCACCCCGCCGCTCGCGGATTCAATTGTCAAAGATCGGCAACTTCTCAAACCACGTAACAGGGGGCATCCAGCCGCACGTAGGGCAGCCCCAGCGCGGTGATCACGCGCTCGCCCCGGCCTTCGGCCGGGCCCAAGGCGACAAACAACACTTGGTCCTCATTGTGATTGATAAGGTGGTTCAAAGCGGTTTCGAGTTCAACTTTTTCCGACGGGCTGAGGTCGCACTCGAAGACGGAGAGCTGGAGATGGTCGCCGAAGTTGCAGCAAGTCTTGAAGACGCGGCGCAGCCGTTTGTCATCGGCGATGTCGTAGCAAACCAGGTAGGTGGTGCGCATGGCTTATCTCGTCAACAGGGAGACGTATTCGGCGATCTCGCCGGTGAGGGCCTTGGCGAGCAGGCGGGCCTGGAGTTCGAGGGCGCGGCGGTAGCTGACCTTGTAATCGAACAGGGGATGGGTGATGAGCGAACTCATGCGCTGTTCGTAGGTCTGGAAGAACCGCTTCCTGCCCGCCGGCGAGAGGTTGACGGCCTGGCCGGCGCGGACGAAGTCTTTTTCGGTGATGATGCGATTGTTGATGCAACTCAGGACGGCGGACTCGGCGATGAGGGGGCGGAATTCCTCCATGAGGTCGAGGGCCAGGGCCGGCCGGCCAAAGCGCGGCTGATGATAAAACCCCAGGTAGGGATCGAAGCCAACGGCCAGGGTGGCGAGGGCGCAATCCTTGCTCAACATGCTGTAGGCCAGCGAGAGGAGCGCGTTGACGGGATCGGTCGGCGGGCGCCGGTTGCGGGTGGTGAAGTTGAAATTGAAGGCGAGGTGGCCCGCCTCGGCCGCGGGCGCGCTTTCGCCCGTTTCGGCCAGTTCGTCGCCAATTTTGATCATGCCGCCAAACTGCTCGAAATAGAGGTTGGCTGCGGCACCTTCGATGCCCAGCAAGGTTGCCGGAGAATCGGCCGCCAGCGCGTCTTCGGCGGCGCGTTTGAGTTTCCCGAGGGCGGCCTCGGGGGGTTCGAGGTGGTTGCGCATCAACAGGGTGCGCTGGTTGCGGATTTTGCCGTGAACGAACTGGCGGGCCAGCGAAAGGCAGGTGGCCGGGTCTCGCGCGAGGCGGAATTGTTCCATGCGCAGGAAGATGTTTTTGAGGGCATGGCCGCGGGTGATGCCATAGAACCAGCCGCCCATCGAGAAATACGTCACCGGCACTTCCAGCTCGCACAAGGCTTGAATGGCCTGGGTTGAAATCTGGATGTTCCCAAACAACGCCAGGTGCGACACATCGCGCATGCGCACTTCGTCCAGCACCGTCTCCTTGTCCTTGATGACAAGGACCTCGTCTTTGCAGCCGACGCGGCAGCCTGGGGTGTTCAGGTAAAGCGGGCGGGTGTCGTCGCGGGCGGCCATCAGGCGCCGTGGCGCGCGGAGCGGCGGCTGCCCCGCCGGTTCGAATTCGATCCGGGCCTCGACCTTGACCCGCGCAGGCCCGAGCAGGCGCGTTTCATCCGGGAGACACACCGGCGCCAGCGAGCACCGCACGCATTTGGGCGACTGGTTCAACGGCGGGGGCATGGGACCGGCGGCGACGCGCCGGGCGGCGGTGAGGTTTTCCAAAATCCACGCTTCCAGTTCGTCGGTCACCACCAGCCGGACGCGTTGTTTTGTGGCCCGGTAATAAATCACCCCCTCGTTGCAGAGATATCCGTTGTCGCGCAGGATCAGCACCTGCAGCCCAAGCTGCATCTTGTCGGTGTCCCACAGCTCGTTGGCGTCCTCGCCCTCGCGCGGCGCGCCCGCCTTGTAATCCACGGGGCAGACCTCCAGCGCGGCAAACAGGTCCTCGCCGCCCGCCCGGCTTTCCACCAGGTCCATCTTGGCGACCACGCCCAGGCGGTCCGACCCCATTTGCACTGAGCGGGAATGAATGATTTCCGGCTCCGGCTCCGGTTCGCCCTGCCCGGGGGGCCGCCCGGGCGCGATGCCCGGCTGGCCTTGGCCGCCCGTTTCTTCGTCCCTGGCTTTCCGCGCCGCGCGCCGCGCCGCCGGCAGCGCGCCGGTGCCGGTGTCCACCCGCTGATGAATGGCCGCGCCGCGGAGGGTGTCGGCGCTTTCGACAAACACGCCCTCGACGAATTCGTAGTAAAAGAGGCGGGGACAATAGACAAACTCGTTGAGCATCCGCGCCGGGATGGTTTGGGTTTCCTCGTCGGGACCGGGGGGGCGCGGGCGGTCGCTGGAACCGACCGCGTCCGCGCGGGCCGAGGCGGCCGGCGGCGGAGGCGGTCTGTCCGGCGATGCCGGGACGGGAGGCGGAGGAGCGGTTGGCGGTGGATCGGCCGGCGGGCACGGGGTTACCCGCACGACCAGTTTATACTGCTGTTGGGCGGCGGCGGGCTTGGAAGCCGCGGCCACGTTGGACGAGGTCGCCTCGGTCTCCATCGCAGAACTTCGAGAGCACCTTCCGTACCATGAGAAGGAGTCCTTTGAAGCCCGTCCCCTGCCCTGCAATGGGCAGGGCGCGGTTCAGGGAGCGTGGCGGTTCCTGGAACGAACGCCATCAAGCCGGCCGCTGAACCCCCCGTGCGATTCGAAGACAGCCGGCGTGCGGTGGATGGGAACAGCGGGGCCTCACCCATCGGCCGGGAGAAAGAGGCCCAGGCCGAAGTGGGCTGAATGGCCGAGCGCAAGGGGGCCGGCCACCGGGCGCCCGAAATCAATACGGAAGGCACCGGCCGGGCGGTGCCCGCCGTCATCACTGCGTTTTTGACGGAACCGTTTGAATTGTATGGGGCGCAGACCGCGGCGGAGGCGAAACGCGCCGTGCTCATCGGTGCAAGGTTTGATTTTCACCTGTCCGACGGAAAGGCCAGCGAGGTCAGGACGACGTTCAAGCCATCGCGCCATTTCCTCACGGAGGACCAACGCGAGGAACCCGGGCGGCGAGTTCCACACCTCGACGGGATCGCGTTTGGTGCCGCGTTTCTTGAGGTGACGAGGCGCGAGGAAGGGGGTGACCGAGACCCAGACGGGCGAAGGGCGCACAGGCAGGGCGTGGCATTCTTCCAAGGTGGTGAGGGCCAGGAGTAATACCCGCAAGGGATGGCCCGAGGCTTCGCGGTCGCGTTTCTGAAGCTCGCGCAACAAGTCGAGAGCTTTGAGCTCACGCTGGTCGAAGCCCGCGGTCGCGATGATCGTGAGATGATCCAAGCGGCCGTCGCCGTCCTCGTCGGTGGGCAGGTAATAGGCGTGGCCATGGCCCTCGAGGGGACGGCCATCGGCCGCCTTGCCGGAGAAGACCGGAGAACGCCCGCGGGCGCCGTCCGGCGCGGGGAATTGCCGCCCGTAGATTCCCATCAGAACGAGGCGGGCCGATTCGGCCACCGGGAGGGTTTCGGTTACCAGCGGCAGAACGGAGGAATCGAGGGCGAAGCGGGCGACCTGGAGCCGGCGGGTGGTCTGGGAGCGCAGCGCATGGCGAACCGGCTCGATTTTAAAGCAGTGCCTTGGGCGCGCATAGGAGACCCAGAGGGAGCCGGGCGGGTCGGACCACTTGTCCTGGTGCAATGCGAGCGTTTCCATGCACAGATGCCAGTCCGGATCGTAGAGCGGAGTGAAGACGGAGGTCCTGGCTTTTCCACGGCCGGAAACGGTCTCGACTTTCGGGGTATGTTCGTTGCCAAAGGCCGTGTCAGGATCGGCGCACAGCACGCGGACAACTTCCTGGTCCGCCACGGTGGTGCCCGCCGTAACGGGGCGGCAATTGACCTCTCGTTGCGCTTCGGCGGCTTCGGCCTCACCCAGAAGCCGCGCGCTGCACCAGGCTTCGGCCCGTCCAAGGAAGTTGAGGTGTCGGAGCAACAGTTCGAGCTGATCTCTTTGGAGGGGCCCCAGCGTCGCGTCAGGCCAGAGGAGGAGGACCCGGGCGTCGCGGGCGAGGCCGGCAAAGCCGTCGAAGACCAGCGTCTTGTCCTGCGGACCTTTCTTGAACCAGGGCATGAAATGCCGCGTGTGGCTGGCGGTGGCTGGCGGGAGCACGTAATGTGGCGGCACGGTCAGGGGCCGAAGCAGCGACTCGACCTCGGCGGCGCCGAGGCGGTCGTCGAGCTTGCGCTTCCACGTCGCCACCAACGCGCGCAGGAACCGCCATGGCGATGGCGGCCATTCCGGCGCGCCCTCGTTGACGTGCCGGCCCCAAGGCGTCGCATGGAACCGCCCCGAGGGGAAACCGAGGGAAATGCCAATCATTCCTTCTCCTCCCCTTCCGCCTCTTCGGACTTCTTCTTGGTGGCGGGCTCCCAGGAGACGGTGGTCACGCCCGCGAACTGGGATTTGCAGGCGGCGATGAGGCGCTGGCATTCCTTAAGGAGCTGACCTTCGTCCGGGATGGTGAACGCGGCAGGCTGGGTCGCCACCAAGTCGCCGGCGGGGATGAGGTCGCACGCGCTGCGGAGCCGAAGACCCGTCGAAAGGAAGCGGCGAACCTTGAAGAGCGCCAGGGCAGTGAGCAATTGAGTGGCTTGGTCCCCAAGAGCGTAGCCGCGGAGCAATGCCAGATCAAGATTGAAGTATGCAACGATTTTCTCCGCCACAAACTCGGTGCGGTGAAATGGCACGTTGCCGAAGCCTTTGCTCGTGTCGCCGCTCGGGTCCACCCGGTCGTTCTTCACGCCACCGCTCTCGGCGGCGCGCACTTTGGACGCTTCAATGAAGCCGCTCAAGGCGCGGCTCAGCCGCAGGCGGCCGCCGGCCAAGTCACTCTTGGCGATAAACACGCCATGAAGAACGGCATTGGCGTCGTACTTGAAGACGAGAGCCGCCAGTTGACGAAGCTTTACTGGTCCGCTTTCGAGCCCGGCGGCGTCCTGTTTGAGCCGGTCAAAGACAGCTCGATCCTTGCCCTCGAGGATGTAGGGCGAGTTGATACGGTGAGCTTCCAACACGGAGTTGGTCAACCGGTCACCTTTAGCATTGCACACCAGGATGTACGGGAGCCCTCGGAGCTCCGGAATGAGGTCATCGCTGGCCTCATCCCAGCAGGCCAGCTCCATGCGGTTGGCGACGGACTGGGCCGACTCGACCAGCAACATTTCGGTGCCATCCGGCAGCGTGTAGCGGGCGGGGCCGAGGTCGGGGAAGCCGGTGGGCTGGAAGCGGTCGCCCTGAAGCGGGCGCAACTCGGCTTCCATCAAGAGGCGGGGCGCATTGTTAAGTGCGGAGTAGCTAATTGACATGACGTGGTGTCCTTTCCTTGTGTACTTATGTGAGTTTGGGTTCAGTGGCTTCGCGAACGATCAGCGTCCGGAGCCGGTTAAGGTCTTGATCTGACAAAGGGAACAAAAGGGCGGCTGCCAGGCGCAGGCCATCGCGGCCGCCACACTGCAATTCCTGCCAGACGGTGTCGCGCACCACGCCGCCGGCGCGCGGATGCGGCAGGGGTGCCAGGCCGCTGGCGCGCAGCCGGCGCATCGCCAAGCGGCAGGCTTCACCCACATGGCCGGCGGCGAGCAGCGTTACAATCGAAGGCTCAGGTTTGATGGTGACCAATAGGCCGTCCATTAGAAGCGGCTCGGGCAGGAACAAGAGCTTCAGGAGGGCGAACGCGCGCGGCAGAGGCGGTGCCGCGGATGCCGCGGCTTCGTCGGTTTTGGGCCGGTGGCTGGCGCCGGTGCTCTGGGGGAACAACATCAGGCCCCAGAGCAGGTTTTCGATGCGCTGGTCATCCAGCTCACCGGCGAGGAAGCGGCTGACGGTGTCGAGGGGAACGAGGCTCGAAGCGGCCAGTGGCAGCCGCGTGCAGCCGTTCTTTGCGCCATCCATGAGGCGCCGGCGGAGCACGGCCGCGAGGTTGGTGCACAGGTCGGCCGAATTCCAGGCGACGGCGCGGTCCGCGGTGGCCCATTTGGCAGCCAAAGCGCCCGTGTCGTTGCGCCACACCTGCACGGGTTCGAGGTTGGATCGCAGCGGGCCGACTTTGCCCTCGCGGTCGTGGATGCCGGCCAGGGCCAATGCCAGTTCGAATTCCGGTGAGTTGTCATCAGCGGCGGCAATCCAGTCCGCCGAGAGGCCGCCAACAGGAAAAATGCGTTTCTCCGCCCGGAATCGCTCACCTGTGGCGAGTTCGCGCTCGGCGTGGCCAAGAGCGGTGAGGATGGCTTGGAAGAACCTTGGACCGCCGTAGCGGCAAAACTCGAACATCGCCGTCTGAAGGTGCCGCAGGCTGGTCTTGAAGCGAGGCGGGGTATTCTTGTCGGAGCACGCCATACGGAAGCCGTCCAGCCATGGGTCGAGTTGGCGCAGGAGGTCCACACCGGGCTGCTGACGAACAGGCACCCGTCCGAGTGGAGCAGCGAGGAATGCCTTGCCGCTGCGTTTAAGGAAGGAGAGGCGGAGGAATTGTTCGACGCCTCGATCCACCCCCAAGCTAGCTGCGGCGCGGGCAAAATCCAGGCCATCGCGGACGGGGCGACCTGCGACCTCGGCGCGGCCCTCGGCAAACAATGTCCGCAGTTCCGCCAGGCTCGCGGGACGTGACCATAACGGGAGCCACAGCTCTCCGCGCGAACTGGCCGGGTCGGCATCGCTGCTCGAGCCGAAGCCACAAGCCGAAGGCCGGACCGTGAACGGGAAGGCTGCCTTCGAGTCCAAGCCCACCCCGAGGCGGCGAACGGCAGCACCGCCGAGCAGCAGAGCGCCTTCGATCATCAGCACGAAATCCCATGGATTGTCGGTCGCGTCACCCTCCATGCCTTGGGTAGCGTTGGGGCCCCCGGCACGCCCGGGAGCAAACTGGCCAACGGCGGCCCTGGCGAGGCCGGGCAGCGCCCGGCCGCACAGAGCATTCTCCAACCATCCAGCAGCGGCGGCCTCGGGCGCAGCCTTGTGGATTCCAAGTGTCAGGAGGCGCAGCATAAAATTCTGGCTGAAATCCAGGCGGCCGTCGTTGCCGCCGGTGCCGAGAAGGGGGGCGAAAGCCTGGCTGTCGCTCCGCAGGACCAACGCAGCGTCCATCCATTGCAGGGCATTTTCGGGCAGCTCGGACCGAAGCCGCCGCAGTAGCAACCCTTTTTGCTCCGGCGTGGGTTTATCTTTGACGCCGGTCTGGGCAAGAATGGGCTGGATGGTTTCGATGACCTCGCGATAATTCGCGCAGCGTGGCGCGGCTTCGGGCGATGCAAGACACTCGATGGCCTTTTTGTTGTCCCGGGAAAAGAACCCAGACCCGCCCGCCCAAGGCCCCACAATTGGAGTCGGCTGATAATCATCGAGGAAGAATTTGGTGAGCGCTTCTCCATCGAGTTTGCTGTGGAGCACAAACACATCGTCCCGCCAGCAGCCGCGGGCACTGGGGTCGGCTTGTTCGCTGACAAGGCGCAGGATGCCGAGCGCCTTGAGATAGTTCATCAACGGCTCAGGGGGGCATCCGGCGAGGGGTAGAACGTTCTGGCTCATGTGGATTCTCCCTGTTGATTCCCGTCGGTGCGGAAAGCGTCCCGCACCTCCGGCGTAGTCGTTCGCGTGCCAGGGTGTTTCCCGGATTGTTTGTAGAGGGGTTCAGGACGGAACTGGTCCTGGATGCGAAGTCCGTCCTCGACCAGTTCGGCGACGAGCGAACGCTCTTGGCTGGAGAGCGCCGGGGTGGTGGTTCGAGAGCCGGCTATGTCCGTCGGCTCCACCGCGCCGGCCAGACCGCCGGGAGTCCCGGCTCCCCCGGGGGGTGTTAATCCCGCCGAGACGCGGATGTCAGCGGCGCGCAGGAGCGCCTCCAGCCACGCAAGGTGGCATGGCCCGAGGGTGTCGCGCAGCCGGAGCATGCGCTCGGTCCAGCTCGGCTGCCCTTGGAAGGGGGGTTGCTCGCACAAGCCCAGCTCCATGGGCTCGAGGGAGAGTTTGACCGCTGGAGCCAAGACACCGCCGCCAAGGTCGGTGGCAGGCAGGTCGTCTTGGTCCCAGATGCCGCGGGCGAAGCGGCGGCCGTCGGGTGGCGGTGTTTCCTCGGGCAGCGAGCGGATCGAGAGGCGCACCTTGCCATGGTGCGCGGCGACCAAGTACGCCACCAAGTCACGAACATCGTCGGGGATTTGGTCCCCCCCCGCCATAAGAACGGCGAGCGCGGAGGCCAGTTCATGGCGGAAGCGTTTGCGCTGGCCGGCAAGGGTTTGAGCAGGGGGCAACCAGGCATCGGCAGGGGCTTTTGCGGCAAATCCGCAGTTCAAGAAGCCGGCGTCGCGGGCTTCGGCCAAGGCCCCCGGATTCAGCCTGGCCAAAAAGCCGGGGTGCGCCTTGCCGCGGTCATGCCAGCGCGCGGCGAGCTTGAGGGCGGTTGACTCACCGACCTCCATCGTCCCAAGCAGACTTTGCACCTCGTCACAAACGGCATTGGTGTGCTCGGCAATGGATTGCCATTTGGACTCGGAGAGAACGTCGCTGTCATTGGCCTCTGGCGGCGCGTGGACCTCGGCCGGCGCCAGCACCGGAACGGGCGCGGACGATGCCGGGTCCCAGCCCGATTCCGGGGTGTAACCGCCGGCAGAGGCATGGACAAGATATATCTGACCCGGGCAGAGCCGGCGCTCGTCAAAAGTTTCCCACGAGCCCGCGAGGGCATCCCAGCGATAGACGAGTTGGCGCCGTTTGGGGTCCCCGGCGAAATTCTTGAATTCGCTCAGCGGCACGGCGCACAATTCGTCGTGACGGCCTTCCGGCAGGTCGGCGGAGGGTTGGGTTTCAGCAGGCCATTCGCGCCAGAAGACCTGCACGTCGCACTCCTCGACATCGCGGATGAATTGCTCGATGTCGAGGTCGTTCCCGGCCAGGTCCGGGGTCGTGTCAAACAGTTCGATGAAATCCTTGCGGCGGAGCACATGCGCCGGGCGGTAAGGCAGAGCCACGTTGTCAGGCAACGAAGCCGGGCCGACATCCGAAGCGGCGAGATGCTTGAGCACTCGCAGGGACTGCTGCAAATCTTCGGGTGCATAGGGGGCGCAAAACTGCGCCTGTTTGGAGTCCCCAGACGGCAGGTCAACCCAAAACACCCGCGCCTTGTTGTTGTCAGCGCCACGGCGATTGCAGCGCCCAAAGCGTTGAACGAGCGACGACCAAGGCGCCAGTTCGGTGAACAACGTGGTGGCGCTGACGTCCACCCCCGCCTCGACCACCTGGGTGGTCACGGCGATGGTACCCGTGCTCGTCGGCGGCGCCAGCAACTGGTCCATTAGCGCCCGGCGATCGGGGGGCCGAAACCGGGAGTGAATCAGCAGCAGTCGCGGCGCGGCGTCAGCGGACTTGAGGCGCCGTTGCAGCTCACGGACCAGTTCGCGGGCACGGCGAACGGTGTTGACAACCACCAGCGTTAGGCCGCCCGCACCGCCGTGCGCTTTGAGGACCTCGGCAGCCAAGTTCTTGGGGTCGTCCATCCGCGCGTGAATCTTCTGGACGGGTTTGCGAGCTTCGCGCAGGCGTAGAACCTCGGGCATGCCCAGGTCGGCCTCATCCAGAGTGAGGCCCGGCAGCGCCGACGGCCTTTGAAAATCTACGGTCTTGAGCCAGTCCGACTGGAGAGTGGCCGACATCCAGAAACTGGCGCTGCCGCGGGACCCGAGCTGCGCGCGGAATGCCTCGAGCTGCGCCGTGGTGGACAGCCCGGTGCCCATCAACTGGATTTCGTCCAACACCCACAGGCAATCGTTGTTGAGCAGGCCGAAGTGCATCGGCCAACGGTAGCGGCTCATGCCATAGCCGCGATTGAGCGCCCGGCTCAGCAGCATGTCCTGCGTGCCAATCAGGATGCAGGGTTTTTCCGGGTAAATGTCCCAATCCTTTTTGTCGGAATCCGGGTCTTCGCCACCCATCAGCACCACCGGCGAGTGCCGGACGAGCCACTCCAGTTCGGCGCCGGCGGCCTGAAGGGCGGGGACATCGGCCTGGCTGCGCAGGTTGTCGAGCCATTGCTTGACGACATCACGTGTCTGCTCGACCAGCGTCCGCATCGGCAGGCAATAAACCAGGCGGCGGGGCCAGCGGGGGTCCTGGAGGTGGATTCGGTTCCAGAGCCAGGCCAGAACGACGGCGGCGGTTTTGCCCAGTCCAGTCGGGATGTGGATGAGCTGCGAGCGACACTCGGTTCCACGGCGCAGCGTGTCCGGTTGATCCAAGCGGGCGCCAGGGCCGCAAGCCAGCCGGCATTGGTAAGGGTAAGGGGAGGGCTTTTGAGTCGCCTTTTGAAAAAACTCGGGGAAAGAAAGCGGGGTCATGGGTTGCCCCCTTCCCAACCTTGCAATGCAAGCGTCCTGTTCATGGATCACCTTCGTTGTCTCCATCGTGCCGGAGCCGGACCCTCACTGCACCCGCCCCCGGCGGATGTCATCCAAATATCACACGTGTTCCAGCGGCGCAATAGGAAACACAAAATAATTTTAGAAAAAAATTTGGCATGCAGATTTCCGGTCTTATCCCGCAGGCTTCCCCCCCATCCCATTGTGGTTTCGCGGTCTGCTCGTCCTTTCGTCGCGTCGTTCCATGGCCGGGTTTCGCGATCCGGTAGGTCGTTGTCCATGGAATCGTGGAGGTTCTCTCCGGCTTTCATCCTCGCCGCTTTGGCGGATTTAAATGTTCGATGTTCAAACATCATGGCTCCACTTTAATCCCAGGAGGGGTGACATCCGTGGACACCCCCCATTATAATTTTTCCCGAGTCTTGCACGGCATTTGTCCGAGCCCGCACACGCTTTGTCCAACGATGGCTGGCTGATTGCCCACTCACCCCCGGTTTCGTCCCTTTTTGTTGTCTGCTCTGCCGTGGTCAGGTTGTCACGCCTTCCCCCCTTTTCGAACTTTCGCACGTTCCCAACCAGACTGCCTCCGATCCTCCGCCCCTCCTTTCCGCTGTTTGCTTTCTGCTTTTCCCCGGACCTTTCCCCCGGGAGCGGACTCCAATGGGCTGGGCGCCGCGCCTGTCCTGCGCCGCCGGAAAGGCGTCGGCGGTGGGAGCGGTTTGGAGACCGAACAAAAAATGCTGCACAAAAAGCAAAACCTGTGCAGTGAATTCGTTTATCTGATATACTTTGGGGCTCGACGGTTAAGGCGAGTTTTGGTTTGAATTAAGCTTTGGATTTCGCACTACACGATGATTGAGATGCAACAGGCAAAGATTGGCAAACAGATCGCGCGGGTCGGGCGGGCCGGCGGGCTGATGAGCTGAGGGGGCCTATGGAGATCGGCGAGCCTTTGCGTTTAGTCCTGTTTCTGGTGGGGATTTTGAGCTTCGTCGGCTTGAACGCGGCTTATCTGGTGTGGGTGGAGCGCAAGGGGGCGGGGCGGTTTCAACGGCGGCCGGGTCCGACGGAGGTGGGGTATGCGGGTTTGCTGCAACCGATTGCGGACGCGATCAAGCTGCTGTCCAAGCAGTTGATTGTGCCGGCGGGGGTGGACCGGACGCTGTTCCGGGCGGCGCCGCTGTTGATGATGGCGCCGGCGATGATGAGCCTGGTGGTGATTCCGTGGAGCGAGAGTCTGGCGGCGCGGAACATCAATGTGGGGTTGCTGATGATTTTTGCGTTTGGCTCGATCAATGTGATGGCCATCATGCTGGGCGGGTGGTCGTCGCGGAACAAGTATGCGATCATCTCGGCGGCGCGGGTGGTGTCGCAGAATGTCGCGTATGAGATTCCGATGCTGCTGGTGGTGATCACGATGATCATGATCACGGGGACGATGAATTTGAACGAAATCGTGCGCCAGCAGGCGGGGTCGTTGTTCCACTGGAATGTGTTCCGGGTGTGGGTCAATCCCCTGATGCCGGTTACGTTTTTGATTTTTTTCATTTGCATGCTGGCGGAGACGAACCGGGCCCCGTTTGACATGGCGGAGGCGGAGAGCGAGCTGGTGGCCGGGGCCTACACGGAGTATTCGGGGATGGGTTTCGGGGTGTTTTTCATGGCCGAGTATGCGAACATTCTGCTGGGGTGCGCCCTGGGGACGGTGCTGTTCCTCGGGGGCTGGCAGAGCCCGATCGGGGTGTGGCCGGGGGTGTTCTGGTTCCTGTTGAAGATGTATTTGCTGGTGTTCACGGTGGTGTGGATTCGCTGGACGTTCCCGCGCACGCAGTTTTACGGTCTGCTGAATCTGTCGTGGAAGATTCTGATTCCGGTGTCGCTGTTCACGCTGATTTTATCCGGCGCGATGATGAAGTTGTTCTAGGTTATGAAGCATGCGCTGAAAGAGATTTACGTTGGGTTCAAGAGCCTGGTGGTGGGGATGCGCATCACGCTGGAGCAGTTTTTCAAGCCGACCGTGACGGTGCATTATCCGCACGAGACGCTGAAGATTCCGCCCCGGTTCCGGGGCCATATCGAGCTGGTGCGGGACCCGGCGACCGGGAAGCCGATTTGCTACGCGTGCAAGCTTTGCGAGAAGGCGTGCCCCAGCGATTGCATCACGGTCGAAGGGGCCAAGGTGGACGGCGCCAAGAAGCGGTCGGTGACGCAGTACCGGCTGGACTTCACCAAGTGCAGTCTTTGCGGCTCGTGTGTGGAGGCGTGCCGCGACGGGGCGATTCGTTTTTCGCGCGAGTACAACCTGGCCGGCCTCAGCAAGGAGGATTTCGTCATGGACCTGTTCAAGCGGCTGGAGCAGGAGGCCCGGGAAACGGAACCGCCGGGAGGCGGCGCCGGGCCGGCGCAGCCGCCGGCCGCCCCGCCAGCCGGCTCGACCGCTGAAAAAGTTGAAAAGCCCGCAACGGAGGTGAAATGACCGCATTTCCCGCCGCTGATCAACTGGCCGCCGGCATTTTCGTGATTTGCCTGCTGACGATGGGCATTGGCGCGCTCATTGCGGTGCTGAGCATTCGCATCATCCACAGCGTGTGCGGCCTGGCCATCACGTGTGTGGGACTGGCCGGGCTTTACTATTTCCTGCACAGCCCGTTCCTGGCGCTGATGGAGATTCTCATCTACGTCGGGGCGGTGTGCGTCACGATCGTCTTTGCCATCATGCTCTCGGAGCCGGACGAACCGGCCAAGGCGGAGCCGCGGGCGGCGGCGCTGGCCTGGAGCGGGGTGGCGGTGGTGATTGCGGCGGCGATTTTCTGGGGCCTTTGCCATTTGGGAACGCGCGGCAACTGGCCCCGTCCCGCGCGGACCGGCGACGGTTCGATTGCGGAGATTGGCAAGGCCCTGCTGACGAATTACAGCATGGCGTTCGAGCTCATCTCGCTGGCGTTGCTGGTGGCCATTCTGGGCGCGCTGGCCGTCGCGCGCACGGGGAGGACCCGTCCGTGAGCGCGCCCGCCGGTTCGTCCAACGCATGATTTCGTCATTGACCTTATGAACCCCATTTACGACCGACTGGAAATTTACCTGATTGCGGCGGCCTTCTTGCTGGCGGCGGGCTTTTACGGCCTGGTCCGGCGCCGCACGTTGATTGGCATGTTGATTTCCGGCGAGCTGATTTTCTCGGCCGCCTCGTTGAACTTGATGGCCTTCAACCGGTTCACGGTGCAGGACCCGGCGGTGGGGCAGATTTTTGTGCTGTTCATCATGGGGCTGGCGGCGGCGGAGGTGGCCATCGCGTTAAGCATCATCATTGCGGTGTATCGGAACTATCGCTCCGTGACCACGCGCGAGCTATCCGAGTTGAACGGTTAGGCCCATGCAACCTGTCACAGATCCGCGCCTAGTTCTGGCCATCCTCGCTCCGCTGATTGGGGCGGGGCTGGTGATGGCCACGGGCAAACGGCCCAACGTGCGTGAAGCGTGCTCATTTCTCGCGGCCACGACCCTGTTTGGCATCACCGCTTCGCTGGTGCCGCAGATTCTGGCGGGCCAGCGGCTGCACTTTACGCTGCTGGAGCTGCTGCCGGGGCTGAGTGTTTCGCTGCGGGCGGATGCCCTTTCGATGATTTTTGCGCTGTCGGCCTCGTTTTTGTGGGTGCTGACGGTTTTTTACAGCGCCGGGTACATGCGGGGGTTGCAGGAGCACGAGCAGACCCGGTTCAACGCCTGTTTCGCCCTGGCCTTGTTCGGCGCCATCGGCTGCGCGTTTTCAGACAACTTGCTGACGATGTACCTGTTTTATGAGATTGTCAGCATCTGCACCTATCCGCTGGTGATGCATCACCAGGATGAGGAAAGCTACGAAGGCGCGCGGAAGTATCTGACGTATTTGACGGCCACGGCGAAGGGGCTGGTGCTGCCCGCGATGGTGCTGATTTACGTGTATGCCGGAACGCTGGATTTCGCGGACAACATCCGGACCGGCATCCTGCCCGGAGGCATCCATGACGGCATTGTGACGGCCTTGTATGCCTGCTGCATTCTGGGGTTTGCCAAGAACGCCGTCATGCCGTTCCACAACTGGCTGCCCAGCGCGATGGTGGCGCCGACGCCCGTCAGCGCCCTGCTCCACGCCGTCGCGGTGGTCAAGGTGGGTGTTTTCTCGACGGTTCGCGTGATGCTTTACGTTTTCGGGGTCAATACGATGGACGGTCTGAACCTGGGGCTGCCGACCGCTTATTTTGTTTCCTTCACGATCGTGGTGGCCTCGATCATCGCGTTGAGCAAGGACAATCTGAAGGCCCGGCTGGCCTACTCGACGGTGAGCCAGCTCTCGTATGTGATCTTGGGGGTGGCGTTGCTGACGCCCCGAGGAATTGACGGGGGGCTCATCCACATCGCCAACCACGCTTTTTCGAAAATCACGCTGTTCTTCTGCGCCGGGGCCATTTACGTGGCAACCCACAAAAAGAACATCTCGGAAATGAGCGGGTTGGGGCGGGCGATGCCGTTCACCTTTGGGGCGTTCGCCCTGGCCTCGCTGAGCATGATCGGCGCCCCGCCCGTCGCCGGGTTTGTCAGCAAATGGTATCTGGTCAATGGCGCTTTCGATGCGGGGTCGGTGGCGATTCTGCTGGTGCTGCTGACCAGCACTCTGCTGAACGCGGCCTACTTCGCCCCCGTGGTGTATCAGGCGTTTTTCGGTCAGCCGGCCGAGGGCGACTCTCATCATCACCACGGCGAGGCGAGCCCGGCGATGGTCATTCCGCTGACGATCACGGCGGTCATTTCGGTCCTCATCGGGCTGTACCCGCAATTTTTCGAGCGTTTTCTCAAACTGATAACATGAGCCTGGTCAAGCTGATCGAATACCTGCGGAACCGGTTGAAGACGGTGGTGCGCCTGTGCTGGGTGGCGCTGGCGCTGCTGGTTGTCGCCGACATTTTGTTCGTGGACAAGGAACACGCCCACACCGCCGTCGAGCATTGGTGGGGCTTTTGGTCCCTCTTCGGCTTTGTGGGGTGCGCCGCGTTGATCATTGTGTCCAAGTGGTACGGCCACGCGGGCATCATGCAGCGGGAGGACTATTACGATGAATAGCTTCTGGCTGCATCCGGCGCTGATCCTGATTCTGGGCGCGTTGGTCCTGCCCTTCCTGCCGGGGCGGGTGAAGAGGCCTTTCCTGTTGCTGGTGCCCGTGCTGGTATTCGCGCGGGTGCTCACGCTGACGCACGGCAGTTTCGGACACGTCAGCTTTCTGGGCTGGGACCTGGTGTTCGGCCGGGTGGACCGCCTCAGCCAGGTGTTCGGCTACATCATGAGCCTGATGTGCATCCTCGGCAATCTTTACGGGCTCCACGTCAAGGACGACCGCCAGCACGTGGCGGCCTGGTTCTATGTGGCCGGCTCGATCGGGGCCATTTACGCGGGGGATTACCTGACGCTCTTCCTGTTCTGGGAATTGATGGCGTTTTCGTCGGTGTTCCTGATTTGGGCGCGGGGCCGAGAGGAGTCTCTGGGGGCCGGGTTCCGGTACCTGTTGGTGCACGTGGCGGGCGGGTTGTCGCTGCTGGCGGGCATGGTCTGGCACTGCAACACGGTCGGAAGCTGGGAGTTCTCGCTCACGGACGTCCAGCACGCCACCCCGGCGACGTATTTGATCATGATCGGGTTCATTCTCAACGCGGCGGTGCCGCCCCTGCACGCGTGGCTGCCGGACGCCTACGGCGAGGCCACGTTCAACGGGTCGGTGTTCATGTGCGCGTTCACGACCAAGACGGCGGTTTATGCCTTGTGCCGCGGTTTTGCGGGGATGGAGATTTTGGTGCCGCTGGGAGTCATCATGGCCCTTTACGGCGTGGTGTATGCGGTGTTGGAAAACGACTGCCGGCGCCTGCTGGCCTACCACATCATCAGCCAGGTCGGCTACATGGTCGCCGGCGTCGGGCTGGGCACGCAGATGGCCGTCAATGGCGCCTGCGCCCACGCCTTTGCCCACATTCTCTACAAAGGATTGCTGTTCATGGGCTGCGGCGCGGTGCTGCACATGACCGGGGAGAGCAAGTTCACCGAGCTGGGCGGCCTGTGGAGGAAGATGCCGTGGACGTTTGTGTTTACGCTGATCGGCGGGCTTTCGATTTCGGCCTTCCCGCTGTTCAGCGGTTTTGTGAGCAAATCCATGATCGTCGCCGCCGGTTTTGAGGAGCACAAACTCTGGGTCGGGTTTCTGCTGATGCTCGCTTCGGTCGGCACGTTCCTGCACACGGGCCTTAAGGTTCCGTACTTCATCTGGTTCGGGAAAAACCAGCCAAAGCGGGAAGTGTGGGAGCGGGCCGCCGAGCCGCCGTGGAACATGAACGCGGCCATGGCCCTCGCGTCGGTCCTTTGCATCTTCATCGGCTGCTACACGCCCTACCTTTACAAAATGCTGCCGTATCCGGAAGTGGCGGCCGAGTATCACCCCTACACCGCGTATCATGTCTCGGAGACCCTCCAAATTCTTCTCTTTACAGCCGTTGGGTTCTTCCTGTTGCTCAAGAAACTGGTTCCCGAACCCGTTATCAGCCTGGATTGCGACTGGTTTTATCGCATGGGCGGACGGGCGTTTCTGACTTTCGCCCGCAAACCGGTGCAGGCGGTGGACACGTTTGTGGGGGAGCTTTACCGGCTGGGCGGGCTGATTCCGCTGATGCTGACGGCGCGGCTGGCGGGATTGTTTGATAATTACATTATTGATGGCGCGGTGGACGGTTTTGCCCGCTCGGTGCGCCGGCTGGGCCAGCGGCTGCGTGGCGTGCAGCGGGGGCAGGTCCAGGAGAACCTGGTCTTTGCGTTTGGCGTGGCCGCGGCGCTGATTGTCGCTTTCCTCATTCTTGCGAACTGGTGACCCCATGAGTTTTCCCGGTTACAACGACTCGGTGCTGTCGCTCCTGATTTTCGGGCCGTTGCTGGCGGCGGCCCTCGCGATGTTTTTGCGCTCGGACAACCTCCTGCGCGGGTGGACGCTGGTTTCCACGAGCGCGCTGGCGGTTTTCTCCCTCCCGCTTTACTGGCGGTTCGACCCCTCGACGGCGGATTTCCAATTCGAGGTGAACCTGCCCTGGATTCCGGTGCTCAAGATTCATTACGCGCTGGGGATTGACGGCATCAGCCTGTTGCTGGTGCTGCTGACGACGCTGATCATGCCGCTGTGTGTGCTGGCTTCGTGGCGTTACATCAACACGCGGGTCAAGGAGTTCATGATCTGCCTGCTGATCATGGAATCGGCGATGGTGGGAGTGTTTTGCGCGCTGGATTTCATCCTGTTCTTCGTGTTCTGGGAGGCGATGCTGATCCCGATGGCGCTGCTGATCGGCATCTGGGGCGGCCCGCGCAAGGTTTATGCCGCGCTGAAGTTCTTTATTTACACCATGGCCGGCTCGGTGTTTCTGCTGGTGGCCATCATCGCCCTTTTCATCAAGGTGGGGAGCTTCAGCATTCCGGAGATCATGGGGCATTCCCAGTCATTTTCGCTGAACTTCCAGCGGTGGATTTTCCTGGCCTTCTTCATCTCGTTCGCCATCAAGGTGCCGATGTTTCCCTTCCACACCTGGCTGCCGGCGGCGCACGTCGAGGCGCCCACGGCCGGCAGCGTGCTGCTGGCCAGCATCCTGTTGAAGATGGGCACTTACGGCTTCCTGCGGTTCTCGCTGCCGATGACTCCGGACGCGACGCTGTTCTTCACACCGTATATTCTGTGGCTGTCGGTTGCGGCGATTCTATACGGGGGGCTGACCGCGCTGGCGCAGACGGACCTCAAGAAACTGGTTGCATATTCCAGCGTGGCGCACATGGGGTTTGCGACGCTGGGCATCTTCGCCCTGAACAAGGCGGGCCTGGAAGGCGCGGTGTTGGTGATGATCAATCACGGGATCACCACGGGGGCGTTGTTCATCGTCGTGGGCATCATTTACGAGCGGCTGCACACGCGCGAACTGGCGCAAACCGCCGGGATGGGCAAACACATGCCGGTGTTTGCCACGTTTGCCGGCGTGTTCGCGCTGTCGTCGCTCGCGTTTCCCGGCACCAACAGCTTTATTGGCGAGTTTCTGGTGCTGGCGGGCGGTTTTGAAGTGTCCCGCTCATTGATGATTTTCGTGGTGCCCGGGGTGGTGCTGGCGGCGGCCTACATGCTGCGGATGCTGCAAAAGATTGCCTACGGGGGCACGGCGAACCCCGACCATTCGCGGGTGCCGGACCTGGGGTTGCGCGAGATTGTGACGCTGGCCCCGCTGCTGGTGTTTGTGTTCTGGATCGGGTTGCATCCGGAGCCGTTCACCCGGGTCATGCACGCCAGTGTGCAAAACGTGATTCAGCAAACCCAGGGCCGCGCCGCCCCGGCCGCGCCCGCCGTGGCGGTTCTGCCGTGATGAAAGATGCTCTGCGATTCCATGACCCCGTTTAAACTCATGGCCTTTCTCCCTGAACTGGTGATTCTCGCGGGCGCGCTGGTGCTGTTTGTCATCAGCCTCGGCCACGAGCAAGGCGGCCGGGCGCGGCTGGCGGCGTTCGTCACGGCGCTGGCGACGCTAGCGGCGAGCCTCGCCTGCCTGGGCCAGGAAGCCACCCTCTTTGACGGCGCCTATCGCGTGGACCTGTTCAGTCAGCTTCTTAAACTTGCGTTCGCCGGCGGGTTTGCCCTGATTTTGCTGGTGAGCGGCGGCCTGCCGGACATCCGCAACGACGTCAAGCCGGAGTATTACCTGTTGCTGACCATCAGTGTTTCGGGCCTGATGATGCTGGTCAGCAGTGTGGACCTCATCACGCTGGTGGTGGCGCTGGAAGTTTCCGCCTTCCCCCTCTATCTGATGGTCCCGATGCGGCGCGAGCGCAACGGGCAGCGCGTGCAGATGGAGTCCGCCATCAAATACATCATGTTTGGCGTGGCGGCCAACGGCGTCATGTTCTTCGGCATGAGCTACCTCTTCGGGCTGACCGGCACCACGGTGCTTCCGGAGATGTTGACCCGGCTCGAACCGGTCTCCGGCTCTCCCCTGGCCATTGCCGGCCTGGCGCTGACCTTTTGCGGCCTCTATTACAAGCTCGCGGTCTTTCCCTTCCATTTCTGGACGCCGGACGTGTATGAGGGCGCCTCGAACGAGACGGCGAGCCTGGTGGCGTCGCTTCCCAAAATCGGCGCGGTGGCGGTGCTGGTGCGGTTTGTCTCGCTGGCGGCGCCGGACAACCGGACGGTGGTGCTGTTGCTGACGCTACTGGCCATTGGCTCGATGTTTTACGGGAATTTGATCGCCCTGATGCAAAAGGATTTCAAGCGGCTTCTGGGGTTCTCGGGCATTGCGCACGCCGGCTACGCCTTGGTGGGGTTCGTCGCGCTTGACCAGGCCGGGTTTGCCGCGGCCCTCTACTACATCATCGGGTATCTGCTGATGGTCCTGGCGTGCTTCGTGGTGATTTGCAAGGTGTCCCGGGACGGTGTCAATGTGGCCATCGAGGACCTCGCCGGGTTGCACCGGCGGGCGCCGCTGCTGGCCGTCACCCTGGCCGTCGGCGTCTTTGCCCTGGCCGGCATTCCGCCGTTTGTGGGTTTCATGGGCAAGCTGACGCTGTTGTCCGCCGCGCTGGCCAAGGGCCACCTGGCGCTGGTCATCATCACCATGATCAACGCCGCCATCGCCGTCTATTACTACTTGTGCGTGGTGCGCGAAGCCTGGTTCCGGGACCCCGGCGCCCTGCCTCCCATCCGGCTGGACTGGCCCGCCCGCGCGGCATGCCTGCTCCTGATCACGGGTATTCTGGCGCTGGGGGTCGCCCCCGCCCGGGTGCTCCAGTCCCTCTCGACGTCGGTTGCCAAAGCGCAACTCGGAGCGCCGGGAACGGTTCTGGCCGACACCAACCCGGGCGAAGGGAGCGCCCCGCAGCCGGTCGGTTCCGCCCTCGCCCCGTAACGGCGCCGACTTGCGACTTGCTCATTCCATCGCTTTATGCGATGTACAAGTTGAAACGATGGTGCCAGAATGAGCAGCAGCGGCCCGGCCAATCTGAATTCCAAACACGCGTGGCGCGAGTTGGCCAGCCGCGACCTTCCCAAACGCTCCGCCGCCGAGCGCGTGGCGGATTTTCTGGAAATCCACGGCCTGTTTGACGAGGAGACGGCTCGCGAGCAGGCCAGCCGGTGCATTCAGTGTCCCAATCCCAGTTGTGTCAGCGGCTGCCCGCTGTGCAACCCCATTCCCCAGTGGATGCAACTTACGGCCGAGGGCCGGTTCCTCGAGGCCGCCGCGGTTCTGGGGTCCGTGACGAATCTGGCCGAAGTTTGCACGCGGCTGTGTCCGAGCGACCGCCTGTGCGAAGGCACCTGCATCCTCGATTCGGTCGGGGAGCCGGTGGCGATTCAGGCCATCGAACGGTTTTTGTCTGATTACGCGTTTGAGCATGGGCTGGTGGATGCCGCCACCGCCCCGCCCAATGGTTACAAAGTGGCCGTCGTCGGCTCGGGGCCGGGCGGGATGGCTTGCGCCGATGACTTGGCGCGCAAGGGCTGCGCGGTCACCATTTTCGATTCGGACCTGGTTCCCGGCGGCTTGCTGGTCAACGGCATCCCGGCTTTCCGCCTGGACCGGTCCATCGTTCACCGCCGCGTGGAGCTCCTTCAGAAACTTGGCGTGAAATTCCAGTTGGGGGTCCGGCTGTGGGAGGAGGTCACCCTGAATTCATTACGGGATGAGTTCAACGCCGTTTATCTGGCGCAGGACTGGCGGACGGCGCGGTTGCTCGACATCCCCGGGGCGGACGCCCCCGGAGTTGTCCCCGCCTTGACGTTCCTGCTCCAAAAGAACACCGCCGTCCCGCTGGACCTGCCGCCCCTCCATGTGGCGGGCCAGCGCGTGCTGGTCATCGGCGGGGGCAATGCCGCAATAGACTGCCTGCGAACCGCCATCCGTTGCGGCGCGGCGCAGGCCATCGGCCTCTATCGGCGCAGCGAAGCCGAGATGCCTTGCGGGCGGCAGGAGTATCAAAACGCGATTGAAGAAGGGGCTTCCTTTGAGTTCCACGTCGTCCCCACGGCCGTTCGGTTGGAAGCGGGAAGGGTTGCCGGATTGCGTTTGATTCGGACCGAACCGGCGGTGCCGGGCTCGCCGCGGCTCGAAACGCCCAGGACCCGCCCCGGCTCCGAGTTTGAGGTGGAGGGCGACTGGGTCATTCCCGCCCTGGGTTTCAATCCCCTGCCCTGCCTGCGGACGGGGGGCTTGGAGCTCCTGCAGACCAACCCCTGGGGCGGGCTCCGGGTGGATTCCTTTCAGGCGACCAACCTTCCTGGCGTGTTCGCCGGCGGCGACCTCACCCGCGGGCCAAGCACCGTCCTGGAGGCCGTGCGCGACGCCCGCCGCGCCGCCGCCCAGATGCTAACCTGGCTCTCCCGTTCCCGCACCCCGGAGAGCCCGAAGGAAAAAGAATTTTAATTCTTGGCCAGCCGGCGGGAAACATCCAGGCGGAAACCCCGCTCCGTTTTGGCCACCTGAACGGAATAACCGTTCTTGGCTGCCCACTCTTTGAGGAGGTCCACCCGCTCCTGGCTGGGTGTGGAAATCTTCGTCTCCCCATTGATTACCATCGTCTTGACGGCTTCCAGCCACTTCTGATCGGCAGGCGCAGGTTCGGCCAAGGCCGTGAGCTGGAAGGTGAGCAGGCAGCCGAGCGTTAACAAGGCAAGTTTCTTCATACTTTTTCCATTCGTTTCGCCGCCGCTTGCTGGCGGCTTGAATCTGGCGTAGCACTTCCCGGGCCAACCCCAAAGCGCCAGCCTCGCCTTCATGGCCCAGACGCCCTGCCGAAGAATTGGACACCTCTGTCCGGAGCCCATCAGCGCATGACCGGCCCCTGATATTTTGCAGCAATAGTCTTCCGGGTCTTAGTGCGCTCTGGCCCTTCCCAACCTGGTGGATCCTGGAGCCTGTCTGCCCGCGACGGGAGCCGAAGGCTCCTCATCCTTGATCACTCTCACCCGCTGCCATTTATACTTGTCCTGTCTCACCGCCTGCCAATAAAGCCGGCCCGAGCGCCGCCAGCCATCCAGGACAACGCCTTCCTCGAACGGCTGTCCGACCGCCGTCAGTACCACCGAACTATGTTCCCCCCGCCGCCCCAGCCGGGCCACACCCCGGTGAATCTCCAGGGTCTGCAATTGCAACCGCTCCAGCTCCTCGGAAATATCCTCCGCCCAGTGAAAGCAAAGGCCCCTGTCCCGCCGGCCCATGTTGACCAGAATGTTATGGAGGAACGGCGGCCGGACCACGCGATATTGAGTGGCCAGCGCCAGCGAGTAGGAGCAGGCCGTCTTGGCTGCCAGCAGGGCCTCCGCGGCATCCACCTCCGGGCCCAAGTCCCGAAGCCGCCGCGCCAGATCAACCGAACCGTGGCGGGACGGGCCCGGCGCGGCACAGCCCGCCAGCAACCCGGCCAGAATCGTCCCCCACACCCCGGCGGTGAATCGGTGGTTCATCGGTGACTTCAGCCATCCTTCGGCGGGCGCGGCTCCCGCTGCTTCTCCATCGGCAACCTCCCGCTTTAAACACAGCGCCGCCCGGCGGGAACCGGGCGGCGCATGATTCTTAACCGGACGGCCGGAACCGAAAGCTCAGTCCGGTCCGGCATTCCGGATGTTTAGTAAACGCGCGTGCTCTCTTCCTCGGTGGTCGGCGACGGGATGTCCGTCGAGGTGCGGACCACGCTGATGCGGGCGTCACCGGCTTTTTCACCCTTGGCCTGAATGGTGTAGGTGAAGGCCGCCTTCGGGGCCAGGCGCGGATAGACCGGGAAGGTCACGCGTTTGCCCTCGATCGTGCCGCCGTTGGAGGCGCTGGTCGGGGTGATTTCCGCCGGGAACTGCACCACGATCTTGATGTTGGTGTCGTCCGCGGTGCCCTGGTTGGTCACGCGAATGGTGTAGGTGGTGTTTTCACCCACCGAGATCGGGTCCGGATCATCCACGCACTCGAGCAGCAAGGCCGACACGCCCACGATCCGGGTGGCGCAGGTGGTGGAGACTTCCTTGGCGCAAGCGCCCTTGGCGGTGGCGTTGAACTGGAAGTTGCCCGCGTTGGCACCCGTGAAGGTGGCGCAGACTTCCTTCGGCGCATTCACCGGGAGGGCGCCCAAATCCCAGACCAGGTTGTTGCCCGAGACGCGGCCACCGGCCGTTGCGGACTTGAAGCTCAGGCCCGCCGGGATGGGCACCTGCAACACCGTGCCTGCGGCCGCGACGTCGCCCTTGTTCACCACCGTGAAGCAGACGTCGAAATTGCGGCCCATGTAACGTTGGTCGGGCGCATTGCAGGTCACCGCCAGCACCGGCTCGCGCACGGTGGTCGTGGACGAAGCATCAGCCGAAATGCCTTCCGCCGAGGTAGCCTTCGCGTTGTTCACATAACGCCCAGGCTTGGTCGCCGCCGCGTTGAACTTGAACTCGCGGGTCGCGCCCGGCGCCAGGTTGCCCGCGTCGAAGGTCAGGCTGCGCTTGCCGTCGCTCACCAATCCCTCCGGCAGATTGTCGGTGACCTTGACCGCAGTCAGGCCGCTGCTGCCGGTGTTCTTCACCACGAGGGTCATCGGGATCGGATCGCACACGGTCACTTCGGCCGGCGCGGTCTTGGTCAGGGCGATGTTGGCCTTCACCACGCGGATATCCTCGCAGAGGATCGGGCTGTAAGTCGCCCATCCGCACGTGGTGATCGCGCCCTCATCCTTGGCCGTGCCGCGGACGCGCACGACTTTTGTCTCCTTGGCGCCCAAGGTGCCCAACTGCCAGGTGGCCACACCCCCGCTGGTGTCGGATGGCCGCGGGTCGGCATCACCCGGAGTGAAGCTGCCCGAAACGCGGTCCATCAGCGTCACCATGTGGATTGGGTAATCCGTCAGGTTGCTGACCTTGTAAACATATTCGATCTTCTGGCCTGCCAGCGCTTCGGCCGGCACGGTCTTTTCAACCAACAGCCCGCTGCTCTCCCGACGTCCGGTCGGGAAGGCCATTGAACCCCGAATATAGCGCGCCCCGCCCTCCTGCACGGTGGCATAGGACGGGCCGAAGTCGCGCGCACTGGCTGGCTCCGCCGCCTTGACCGGCGCTGGTTCGGGCGCCTTGGCCGGCCCCGGTTCGGGACGATACCGTCCACTTTGTTGTTGCTGGGCGCAGCCCGCCAGAATCAATCCGGCCAGCACGCTGCCCACCATGAACGCTGAGCTTGTTAGTTTCTTCTTCATATATGTTAGTTTGGTTTTAGTTGTAGTTGTAGTTGTGTCGCAGAAAGCTTGAGTGTGTTAGGCTAATGGCTTGAAGCAACCGCAAGGCGTGTTTGTTGTTGGTTAACAATCTCATTCCACAATTCAGACTCCCGACTCGTCCTACTCTAACCCATTAACAGTGAATAGCAAGCGACTTCTTCAGCCTTTCAGTCTTGGCCGCGTACAACAAACCGCGTCTTCTCCCACCGCATGGGGATGATTGCCGGGCGGCAGAGGAAGGGCTGCTTGAATTCGCTGGTGCCCCGTGGATTTCCGAAATGGGTGGCAAACCAGCTCCCGTCCCTGGCGCGGAAGAAGTTGTTGTGGCCGATTCCAACGCCCGCGGTGTATCGCGGACCGTAAGGTCCTTCCAGTCGTTCGGCGCTGGCCAGCACGCAATCGTAGGACCACCGTACGCCGCCCCGTTTTTCCGAGGTCGCATCGTAGGTGAAACTTCCGTCCGGCAACCGGAATGACCAAATTGCGTGGGCCAGGTGATACTTTCCCGCGTGCTTGAACAAGAACGCGCCCTCGATGTAAGGCTCCGGATCGTAGGGCGTCTCGAGGAACCGGCGCGGCGCCTCCGTCAGCCCGCTCAGGTCCGGTTTCATTCGGGCAAAGAAGTGGTTGTGGCCGACAAACCAGACGCTCCCGTCGTCGTCCTCAAACAACGAACCGTCAATGTGGTCGAAGATCGGGCCGTTCCGGTTTCCTTCGATGTTTTCGTAGGGGCCTTCGGGTTTGCCGGAGCGCGAGCGGAGGATGAAACTTCCCTTTTGGGTCGCGGTGTCGTTCATGCAGGCCACGAGGAACCAGTTCGTCGCGGACTTGATATAGTGCAGTTCGGGAGCCCACACCGCGCGCCGCTTCGCGTCGAGGAGGTAGCCGGTGCCATGGCGTTGCGGTTTGCGAATGGCGAATTCCTTCTGCCAGGTCGCATCGGTGTCCAAAGACCAGACTCGTCCGAGCGCCTCCCACTTTTGCAGGTCGGCGGACCGCCACAGATACAATCCATCGTTCCAGTCCCAGCAATGGGGGCCCTTTTCATCAAATTTGCGGTCGGGCGTGGCGGTGGTGCCCGTGAGGTAGTAGTTTCCGTCCGGGCCAAGCATGACATAGGTGTCGCGCATCCAGACCTCGAGCAGGGGCTTGGTCCCGGCGGGGATTTGCAGGTCCGGTGAACGGGCGTCAAACACGCCGTACTGCGCGCCGGCGGAGGTGAAGGGGGCAAAGCTGACCCACGCGACGAAGGCAACCAAATCCAATCGCATGAGGCCAGCCTACCCCGGCCGGGCAAGCCGGGCACGCTTTTTTGCCCGGCCGATGGTTCAACGGGGCAGCCCGGCCTGTGGCCGAAGCCGCCCCGTCAAGCGTTTGGCAAACCGCCAGGCTATTGGAGCTGCAGGCGGAAGAACCGGGCGGACGCAGGGTCAACCGTCACCGTCCAGGGACTGGTCACGCCATAGATGACATTGGTGTAGGGTCCTTCAACGTTGGACGCCCAGACCAGGTTGGCGGAGCCGGGGCCCCAGTTGAAGACCAGGTTGGTGCCCTGCTCGAGGGCATAGGTGAGCGCCGGGACCACGGCGCCAGTGGCCGGATACAGTTGGGTCGTCGGAACCGGCTCGAACCCGATCGAACCGCTGGCGGCTGACCAGTACAGTTTCGCCGTCGCGTCGCCGGTCCGCTCGAAGTACTCGAGCAACAGGTCATATTTCTGCGTGCCGGTCAGGGAGAGGGTGCCGCTGTTGGTGGTGGGCGAATGGGCCGTCCAGTTGTTGATCAAGAGCTGGCCATTGACCCAGAGCCGCACGCCGTCATCGCTGATCGTGTAGAAGGTGTAGGTGTCCGTCCCCAGCGCCTGCACCTGGCCCGTCCAGCGGGCGGTGAAGTTGTCCGCCGAGACGGTGCTGTCCGGGGAACCCGCACTCCAGGCGAAGTTGACCGTGGCATCCACCCGCGTGAGGGTCGGCGGACCGGAGAAGGCGTTGGTCGAGTACCGGGTCGTCCAGTATTCCCCGCGCAAGCCGGTGCCCGTTCCTGGCACGATGCCGACCGGCACCACGGCCACGGTTTGAACGACGCTGGTCACCATGCCGTAGCCGTTGAACACGACCACGTCGTAGCTTCCCACGTCGCTGAGTTGCGCCCCAGCCGGGAAGGAGAGCGTGTCGGTGGTCTGACCGGGGATGTCCACGTCGTTGAAGCGCCACTGGTAATAGAGCGGATAGCCTGCGGGGACGTGGCCGTCGGCGCCGACGGTCATCACCGGGGCGGTGCTGCCCTGGGCGACGATCGCATGCGCCGGCTGGTTGGTAATGGTGGGAACCGGCTCAATCACGGTCACGGTGGCGCTGCGCACCTCGGTGCAGACACCGTCACTAACGGCGACGCTGTACACGCCGTTTTCGATCGGGCTGAGGCCGTAAATGCCGATGCCCAGGCTGGAGGTGGTGGCGTCGGGGATGGGGATGTCATTCCACGTCCACTGGTAGGTGTAGGCGGCCGGCCCGCTGACGGTGACACTCAGGTTGTTGCTGCCGGTGAGGTAGGCCGGGGTGTGACCGGTGATTTGGCTGACCGTGCCGGAGAACTTGTGGGCGGTGGT
>JARKQH010000392.1 GCA_029974925.1 Verrucomicrobiota bacterium | reverse complement strand
CCACAGCCGCGACATCGAATCCATGTCCGGCCTGATCCTCAACATGCCGCGGGTGGCGATCATGATGCTGATCGGCATGGCGGGCATGTTCCTGGCGCCGTTCGGCATGCTCATCAGCAAGTGGGCGGTGCTCAAGGCGGTGGTGGATGCCTATCCCGTTCTGTCCGCCTTCATCGTCTTTGGCAGTGCCGCCACCCTCTTCTTCTGGGTCAAATGGATGGGCAAGCTGCTCGAAGTCTTCCGGCCGCGTGAGCGGGTTGCCGAGGAGTTCGGCCTGGGCGAAGCCGTGGCCTTGTATGGTTTGTCGGCCGCCAGTTTCCTGACCTGCCTGTTGTTTCCGCTGATTTCGACCGCCTTGATTGAGCCCTACGTGGTGAGCGTTTACGGGCAGACGGCATCCATGGCCCCCGGAAACATCGTCATCATGATGATCATGATGGTGATGATCATGCTCTTCCCCCTGAGTTTCATCAACTACGGCCGGGGTGTGAAAGTCATGGACGCCTACCTGGGCGGGGCCAACGTGCAAAGCAGTGTCCGATTCCTCGGTTCCGCCAACCAGGTCCACGACGTCACCCTCCACAACTATTACCTGCGCGACTTTCTCAGTGAAACCTGGCTGGCCCGCTGGGGCGCAAGGGGCAGTGCCGCCCTGCTCCTGATCATGGTGCTGGCCGCCCTTCCTTCGTTATGAGTCCCTGGATACGCCTGGCAATCTACCTCGTGGCGGCTCCGGTCCTCGGCGGGCTGCTGGCCGGCCTGGACCGGATTATCTCGGCCCGCATGCAGGCGCGGCGCGGGCCGCCACTGCTTCAGCCCTTTTATGATGTCGCCAAGCTGTGGCAGAAAGAGAACATCGTGGTGCGGCGCTCCCAGAACTTCTATGTCCTGTTCTTCCTGTTGCTGGTGATTTTCACCGGCGCGCTGTTTTTCGCCGGCTCGGACCTCCTGCTGGTGATTTTTGCGCTCACGCTGGCGGCCATCTTTTTTGTGCTGGGCGCCTACAAGGCCAGCTCGCCATACAGTTTCCTCGGGGCCGAGCGGGAGCTGATTCAGATGATGGCCTATGAGCCGATGGTGCTGCTGACGGCCATCGGAATGTACATGGTGACCAAAACGTTCCATGTGCATGAGATCGCCAGCCATCCCGCCCTGCTGATCGTCTGGCTGCCGGGGGTCTTTCTCGGATTCCTTTACGCGCTCGAAATCAAGTTTCGGAAGTCGCCATTTGATTTGTCCTCTTCGCATCATGCGCATCAGGAACTGGTGCGCGGCATCACCACCGAGTTCTCGGGGCGGGCACTGGCGATGATCGAAGTGGCGCACTGGTATGAGAACGTTTTCCTCCTGGGCTGGGTGTATTTGTTCTTCGCGGCGTGGCCGCCGGCTGGCATTGCGGCCGCCCTGACGGTGTTTGGGTTTGTGATTCTGGTGGACAATGTGTTTGCGCGGTTGAAATGGCAGGCGGCGTTGAAAAGCGCGTGGCTGGCCGCGGCGCTGCTGGGCTTGGGCAACATTCTGGTGTTGTCGTTGATTGCGCCCGGCGGTTCGCGCCCCGCCTCGATGGCGGTGGTCCCGAAGCCGGCGCAGGCCGGGTCAACCGCCGCGGCGGCCCGGGTTTCGGCGGCCGCCGGGGCGCCGGCGGGTTTGGGCGCCCCAATGGCGGAAAACCTCCTGAGAGGCAATTGACATGTCCGGTTTCAAGCAATCCCCCTGGATCATTCATTACGACGCGTCGAGCTGCAACGGGTGCGACATCGAAACCCTGGCGTGCCTCACCCCGCTCTACGATGTCGAACGCCTCGGCGTCATCAACACCGGCAACCCGAAGCACGCCGACATTTTCCTCGTCACCGGCGCCGTCAACGAGCAAAGCCGCGAGGTGATTCGCAACATTTACCATCAGTTGCCGGAGCCCAAGGTGGTGGTGGCGGTGGGCGTCTGCGCGTCCAGCGGCGGCATTTTCCGCGAGTGCTACAATGTTGCCGGCGGGGTGGACAGCGTCATCCCGGTGGATGTCTATGTGCCGGGCTGCGCGGCGCGGCCGGAAGCGATCATTGACGGCGTGGTGCGCGCGCTGGACGTGCTCGAGGCCAAGCACGCGGAAATGAGCAGCCTGGCCGGCAGCATTGACAAAATCCTTTACCTGCGGGCGGACAAGAGCGACGCGCCGGAAATCCTCGCCCTGCAAAAGATTGCCTACCAGACCGAAATCGAGCTCTACGGCGACGACAGCCTGCCGGCGCTCCAGCAAACACTCGAGGACCTTGAAAACGATTTCGAGCGGCGTCCCCAGCGGGAGGCCACGGTGCACGGAGCTCCCACTCCGCCTTCCCACGAGGTGGACGAAGCAGACCGCGTCCTGTTTCTCAAGGCCGTCATCAATGGCAAGATCGTTGGCTCCATCCGCGGCTTCGCCGTGGAGGACACGGCCTATTTAAGCCGGCTGATGGTCCATCCCTATTTCCGGCGGCGGGGCATCGGCCGGAAGCTCCTGACGGCGATC
>JARKQH010000386.1 GCA_029974925.1 Verrucomicrobiota bacterium | reverse complement strand
GTAATGACAAGGCAAAGGCCCTCTATGGTTTCCGGCTCGAGCCTTCTGGCCAGGCGCCGCACGAACCGTTCGTTGACGGTTTGCAGGTGTGCCAGATGGTTCTTTACCAACGGAACGACCCTTTCGATGATGGCCCGAGGAGTCCCGATTCGCGCCAGGAAAGTCTCGGCCAGCGGACCCCCCGCCGGCTCGTGACCAGGTGAAACGATCCGTTTGCATCCATCCTGGATTGTTTCCTGAGTGGTCGCGGGTTTTCCGAAATCGTGTGCCAGCACAGCCATCATGAACACAACGCGCGACGTTTCATCCGCCGCCCGCCAGCCCGCCATTTGCGCCAGCGCGTCGCAGCAGTGACAGGTATGGGTGAAGACATCCCCCTCCGGGTGCCACTGGGGGTCCTGCGGCACACTCCGAAGCGCCGCCAGTTCAGGGAAATGTTCGATCCAGCCGGTTGCTTCCAGGAAACGCAGTCCCGCTGAGGGCACCCGGCAAAAGGCCGCCCACTTGAACCACTCCTCCTTGATGCGTTCCACGGCCAGTTCGTGGTAACCGCCTCGAATCTCACGGCACAGGGCGAGGGTTTCCGGGACAGCCTTCAGATCAAAACGGCCCGCCAACTGCATTCCCCGCAGGACCCGCAGCGGGTCCTCGACGAATGCACTGCTGGTGTGGCGCAGAATCCCGCGTCTCAGGTCGGATTCGCCCCCGAAGAAGTCCAGCACCTGACCCGAGCGTGGGTCGAACATCAGCGCGTTGATCGTGTAATCCCGCCGCGCCGCGGCTTCCTTGGGGGTGATAGCGGGATCGAACGCAGTCCGAAAGCCGGTGTGGCCGGGGCCGGTTTTGGACTCGCGCCGAGGGATGCTGAAATCGAACGTTTGGCCGGTGGGCAACCGGAGTTTAACCACTCCAAAACTCCGCCCGACGACATCGGTGGCCCCCCAACGGGAAAGGACTTTGGCAAGCTGATCGTAGGTGAGGCCAAACACCTCGACATCAATGTCCTCGGGAGCAAGCCCCAGCAGCCAGTCGCGCACGCATCCGCCTACCAGGTAGGCGTTCTCCAACTCCGGCGTTTCCGCCAGAATGCGCTCCAACTCGGTTGTCAAGAGTCCGCCCATACGCTTCGAGCCAGCTTAGTCCTTGAGACAACCGAGTTCAACTTCGGCAGCCCCGAGGTTTCCCTCGAAAACGAAGGGCCAAGGGGCGTGAACGCTTGCGCGCAGCGGTGCAAATCAATTTTTTGCAGATGAATGTCTTGTGGGCGCGTAAGAGGGAACTTAGACTGCCCGGCAAGTGGCGGTTGAAACTCTTGATATGAATACTCGACGGCTTGTCCCTCTGCTCGTTCTGCTGGTCGTGCTGAATGGTCCGGTCGCCCCCGGCCGAGCCGAGGAAAAAGCCGGGACGGTGGTGACGGCACTCCACACCACAACGATTAGCGGCTACGTGGACGTGTCTGTGGGGATGCCGGGTTCCCCGGCCATTCGTGCCGATCTCAAAGGATGGTTTCATGGAATCCTGAGCCGGCTCTTTGCCCGCTGGCGGCCCCAGGCCACGTATCGGGCCGCACCGTAGGCCCGGTGTTCGAGCAAGGCCCTCGCCTCGCCCCACAGTGGGCGAGGCAATGGGGTGGAACCTATGCCACCCGGCTCGCTACGTGAAGAGGGGCCGAAGTTGAAAGTCTTCCGTTGAAATCGGCCCGGCAGTTTCAGAGCTCTTTGTCTCGGCAATATCCGGAGCCGGCAGGCGGGGCGGCGGGTGGGCAGTCCATGAACGGGCCTTTTGAGCCAGCCACGCGACCAGGAGCGCGCCCAAGGCAGTTGCCATGACCACGAGCGCCGGCCAGTTCTCAGCAAGCCACAAGAGGTAGCCCCGATCGTCGCTGGTCGTGGGAATCCCGATTGCCAGAATGGTATTCACAACTGTACGCTTGCACAGCGATCCGGATGTGTCAAACCCTCATGCAGCACGGCGCCGTGGACGCATACGAGCTTTCGCTGACTCCAATTCCGGAGCCGGGCGGGCTGGCGTTGCTTCCCATGGGTCTGGTGTGCCTGCTGTTCAGGCGGCTGCGGGGTCGGCCCCGGCCGTCATTCACCCGGGCCCAGTGAATCAGGGTTGAGAGGGGTGGCGTGCCAGGGGAATTTGCGGCGCAGCGCGCGTTGC
>JARKQH010000374.1 GCA_029974925.1 Verrucomicrobiota bacterium | reverse complement strand
GCGCGTTGCCTCATGGCAAAAGGTAACCGAAGGTGAGGGAGAAATCCAGGTTGATGACTCATAATAGAGGTGACTCAAGGTTGGAGGTGGTGGAGGACGAACTGAAGCTGATGTTCGATCTGTTCCTTGAGGGCAAAAGGGTCGAGGGTGGCCAAGCGGGCTTGGAGTTGAGCCTTGGTTTGGGGCGGGACGTGCGGGGAAGCCATCACCCGTTGGTAGGGGGTTTTAGGTCGGGTGTAGCGCCGGATGACTCGGGTGCCGACGCGTTTCTTGCTGAGCAGCTTGAGGGTGGGGCAGAAGAAGTTGTGGAACGTGTTCCAGAGCCGATAGAGCGTGTTGATGGCCGGCACCAGTTCGGGCTGCTCGATGCGGTGATAGCCCAGGAGCAGGCGGACATGAGTGAAGTTCTTCTGTTCGACGTGGGCCTGATCGTTCTTGTAGGCCGGGCGGCTGCGGGTCAGTTCGACGGGGGGGTGGTGCTGCCGGCAGTAGCGGTAGAGATGATGGTTGAGGAATTCGGTGCCGCTGTCCACATCGATGCCCCAGAGGTCAAAGGGCAGTTGGGCTTCGATGTCGTCAATCTGGCGGAGCACGTCGGTGGCCCCTTTGTTCCAGACGGCGCGGTTCTCGGTCCATTGCGTGCATAAGTCGGTGCCTGTGAGGCTCCAGGCGAAGTTGCCGTCCAGGTGGTCGCCGCAGTGGGGCACGGTGTCCATCTCCAGCAAACCGGGCCGGTCGGCCCGATGGGTGCCCCGACGGATGGGAATGCTGAGCTTGAGGTTGAGGGCGGCCCGGGTGCCAGAGCGGCCCCGGCCTTGGAGCCGAGCCCGAGCCGGATGGAGCACCCGGTCGATGGCCGCCGGACTGATCTGGAGGACCAGCCGCCGGGTGGACGCGGGCAGCGGCTCGTGGTGTTGCTCATAGTAAGGCAGCCACAAGGGCAAGGCGGCCTTGAGCCGCTTGGAGCACATCCACTCGCTCAACCTCCAGATTTCCTTGATCACCCGCACCACCACGCCCTGATACTTCGGCTTGGGTCCTGGCCGCCGTCGGGGACCGGGCAACGGCCGATGCAACAGTCGAATGGCATACTTGCGCGCATAGCCACAGACCGCGCAGAACTCGTCCAGAATCTTGCTCTTGTGCCGCCGCCCCGCCCGCTGATAGCGGCCGCGGATCGCGGCGAGATACTCTCGCTTGGTTTGATGACTCATACGTCGTTCCTTCGGTTACCCACAATATGAGTCAACCGCCCTCCCCCCTGCACCCCCCTCCTTCTTGTCCCGGTAACTTCTAATACGAGTCAATGCGCCCGGAGTGACACCGCACACTTAAGAGTTGAAAAGCCCGGTTTCCAACGCCATGCTTTCAAGCATGGCATCTGTTTTCAGCGGGCCGGTTTACGTCGTGCGTGACAACATTGACACGGACCAGATCATCCCGGCGCAATACTTGAACCTCGTGCCCACCATCGCCGAGGAATATGAGAAGCTCGGCAGCTACGCCCTGTGCGGGCTGCCCGAATCCCTCTACCCCGTCCGCTACGTGCGCGAAGGCAGTCTGGACAGCGAGTACCCCATCGTCGTGGCGGGGCGCAACTTTGGCTGCGGCAGCTCCCGCGAACACGCGCCCATCGCGCTGGGCTCCGCCGGCTGCCGCATCGTGCTGGCCGAGAGCTTTGCGCGCATCTTCTTCCGCAACTGCGTCGCCACCGGCGAACTCTATCCCTGCGAATCCAAGGACCGTCTGTGCGACCTTTTGCGCACCGGCCAGGTCGTCACCGTTGACCTCGATGCCTGCACCGTGTCGGTCAAGGACACGGGCCAGGTCTTCTCGTTCAAACCCTTGGGCGATGTGCGCCCGGTCGTGGATGCCGGCGGCCTCTTCAATTACGCCCGCAAAACCGGCATGATCGCTTCGTAAGCTCCCCCCCGCTCGCTCCGGCCGCGGGGAAGGCCAGTCCGCTTCATTTCCGCAAAGGCACCCCCCTGCCCTCCGCCTTTGCAGCCGCGACTGCTTGACAACAGTCAGGTTTGGGCAATGTTCACGTCAGACTAAACCAAGCCGAAGCCATGGATTGCGGGAAGCGATTTGGGGCCAGGCAAAACTCAGAAGTGATACAAGAATTATGAAATCAGGTCTCAGATTGGCGGTGGGATGTGCTCGGATTCTGTGCCTCGCGGGGGTTGGCCTCGGTTTGGCTCTTAACGCCATTGCCGACCCTTACGTTGTTTCATCCATCCCGGCCAACGGCGCCACGGGCGTTTCGCCCAGCGCGGCGGTCGTTTTCACCTTCAATGAACCCATGGACCCGGATGTCACCACCGCAAACTTTGTGGATTTCACCGATCCGTTCGCGGTGATTGTGACCGTTGACAGTTGGAGTGAAAACAACACGAAGCTAACGTGCGTGCCCACCCCGCCGTTCCCCGCCAACAAAACCATCTACTGGGTCGTGGACGGCGAAAGCGCCGACGGCACGCCCACCTCGGGGGATGATTTCGGCTTTTTCACCACCAGCGCGGGGGGTGGCGGGGGCGGCGCCGGGACCAACGCCCTGACCTCATTCTCCGTCGGGATTCATCACTTTTACAACCAAACCAACACGGCGGCGCCGGTGCTCGATCCTGAGTTTCCCTACAATTTTGGAGCCAGCACCATCCTGGCCTCGAACCGCACCGCCAACACCATAACTGTTACCCTGCCCACCGGCTCGATTTCGAACCTGGTCCCGAATCCGTTCCGACCCGAGCTCTACAGCCTCTTTGCGACCCGCACGAATCTCACGACCTTTAATGCGACCTTTCCGTCCGGCAACTACGTGTTTAACGTGCTGGCAACCGCCTCCAACCAGAACGTCACGGTGAATCTGCCCACGAGCCTGGCACAACCCGCGGCGCCACGAATCGCAAATTTTGCCGCCGCCCAGTCGGTGGTTGCCACCCAGAGTTTCCAACTCACTTGGGACGCGTTCCCGGGGGGGACCACCGCAGACCGCATCGGGGTGGATGTGGGCGGAGTCTTCCGCACACCGGATTTCGACGCTCCCGGGGCGCTCAACGGAACCGCCACTTCCGTCACCATCCCGGCCAATACGCTTCAACCCAATTCCAACTACGTCACCACGCTGAGCTTTTACCGGCCAGTGACCACCAGCAATGCCAGTTTCACCACCGTCGCCTATCGCGCCTCGATTACCGAGTTCGAGTTGATCACAAGCAGTGGCGTCCCCAGCGGGCCTCTGGTGCTCACCAACGCCGGCTGGAGCGGCGGCAGGTTCAACTTCGATGTCAGGTCCGCCGCCGGCCAGACCTTTACCATCCTTTACTCCAGCAACCTGTTGTCCAGCCAGTGGTATCCGCTGGTGACCACGAACAGTCCCACCGGCACCCTCCGGGTCGGCGACCCCCGCTCGACCACCAACCGGGTGTTGCTCTACCGGGCACGGAACGGTTCCTGAGACTTCCCGGCAAATTCGAACCCGGCAGCTTTGACCCTCGCGACCCAGACGCGTGCCAATTTGCACCCCGGCGAAGTTGCACGCGGTTGCAGGGGGGCAGTCACGACCGGAGGAACGAAACGCCGAAAGAGGATCGCGACCGGGAATCCGTGTTGGACACGGGCTCAGAGCCACCGCCACCGGCGACCGGACCGAAGCCGCCCCTTGACGGCCCCGTGGTCCAATACGAGAACGATCTTATTCCTCTTATTCCAGTTGCTTTCTCTGGGCGGTTTGGGAATCATCCGGCCACAATTTTTTTATGCGCAAAATGAACTACGCTGCTGACAAGATCTTCAAGGCCCTGGCCCTGCTGCTGGTGGCGGGGCTGGGCTCCCTCGCCGCTGACGACTGGCCGCAATGGCG